>NYZX01000001.1 GCA_002686065.1 Pseudobdellovibrionaceae bacterium
TATTGGCTTTCTTCAGACGGCTACCAATGGGCAGTTCTCTATAGACGACGATGCGGATACGGATCAGGTTGAAGTGACGGAGTTGGAAAGCTACTCGCTGAAGGGCGTTGAGACGGCCGTTCGATTTAATGGAAACTGGGACGAAGCTTCTGGCTATCAGGCGCAACTTGATTTCTTCTATCCCATTGATCCGGTCTTGGAGCCTGGAGAAAGTGCAATAAACTTGGCGGAAACCGAGTTCAAGTTAAAGCTTTTCACGAAGTATTCAAAATGGCTTCAGGTGAATTATGACTTTAACCTAAAGAATCAGCCTCAGGTGGTTGATCGTGTTCAAGTCCAGCAAGGGATATCTGTCGCAGTTAACTTCGAGCTTCTTTAATCGGCTTGTAGGTTTTAAATAGGCCGAAACTGCCAGAGGCGATCATGGCGAGGCACAGCCATTGTCCCATTGAAAGATGAAGTAAGACTTCGCCCAATTGTCTGTCGGGTTCTCGAAAGAACTCGACAAGGAATCGTCCTAACCCGTAGGCCAACACGAAACTCCAGCTTAGAAATCCTGGTTGGTTTTTTTTCTTGGATAGAACAACAACCAGAATGAAGATCGTTAGGCCTTCCAGGCCAGCCTCGTATAATTGTGATGGGTGGCGTGGTTCAGGCCCTGCTTGTGGGAAGATAACGCCCCAGGATCCCGACGTTGGCCGTCCCCAGAGTTCTCCGTTAATAAAGTTTCCGATGCGTCCAAAAAACAAAGCGGGGGCTGTGCTAAGAGCAAGAACATCAGTGAAGTCGTATAGGTGCTTCTTTTCTTTGCGCGCAAGTAGCCAGCAAGAAATAATCAGTCCGATTAAGGCCCCGTGAAAGCTCATTCCGCCTTCCCAGAATCGTACAATGGAACCGGGATTTTCAAAGTAGTAGCTGGGGTAATAAGCAATGACGTAAAACAGCCTTGCTCCAATTAAAAGACCAAGCCAGCCATAGGTGAACATCTGAAAAAGTTGATCTTCGTTAATTCTTAGCTGCCCTTTTTTAAGCCAAAATTGCGCTAACCAAAAGCAGAGGAAGAAGTCGAAAAGGTAAAAAAACCAATACCAGGATAACGCAACCCCGTGGATGTCAAAGATGTAGGGTGAGATTGTGTGCGTCCAGATCATAGGCTTATTGTGTATCCTTTCTTTTTAGGGTGGTCGATTTTGCATCGTCTGTCCAGGCCTGGTATGTTCTGTGAGCAGGAGATCGAGTATGTCAGATGTTGTTGTTTCTGTTCAGCAAGGCCTAGGGGTGATTGCCTTGAATCGGCCGAAGGCATTGAATGCCTTATCCGTTCCTATGTATTTGCAAATCGAAGAGGCTTTAGAGGCCTGGAGGGCGGACTCTTCCGTTCAGGCTGTTTTTATTCATAGCCTTTGCGAAAAGGCCTTCAGCGCAGGGGGCGATGTCAAAGGTGTTGTTCAATCATTGTTGTCGGATGATTACGAACAGGCTATGCATTTTTTTGAGGTTGAGTATGGCGTTGATATGAAGCTGCATAGCTATCCTAAGCCTGTACTGACTTTCGGTCATGGGTATATTTTTGGTGGGGGTCTAGGTGTCTTTCAGACGGGGCGATATAAATTAGTTGCGCCGTCAGCGGTGGCTTCGATGCCTGAAGCCTTGATCGGATTTTTTCCAGATGTGGGCAGTAGCTTTTTTCTTCAAAAGCTTCCGCAACAGGTTCGATTACTCGTCGCTTTAGCAGGGTATCGGCTAAATGCAGATGAGCTTGTCGGTTATGGGTTGGCTGATGGGGTGTTCGGCGATTCTGTCCAACAGTTGATATCCTTGATTTCGTCGAATCTAAGCCAGCAGTGCGGGTTGATAGATGGCTTGGAGCTCGATCATGGAAGCCAGTTTAAGGCCATTCAGGGCAATCACTTTCAATCCTTAGATGAGTTTGGGCGATGGCTAGATGCTCAGCCGGGTTTTGAAGTTGAAAAGCAAAATTACCATTCGAGCTCGCGCCTCAGTCTTGAGGCGACCTTTCAGTTGTTTGGTGAAAACCGGGTGATTTCGATCGACCAAGCCTTTGAACTGGACCGACGCCTAGCGGAGTGGTTTTCGAAGACGGCTGATTTTAAAGCTGGAGTGAAAGCTAAGTTGATCGACAAGGTGGCTGTTGCTGAATGGCCCGATAAAGATCGCCTTTTTGACTTCAGCGCTTGGGTTTAAGTCGGGCTGGGCTCGAAGCTTCTGCCATTTTTTGTGATTTAAGTTGATAATATTTTTATGATTTCTCAGCTTTGGTATTTGCTTCTTGTTGGTTCGTTGATGTTGTCCGGGTGTTCGGCCTGGAAGAACGAGCGTACTCCGGAAGATATCGTCAAAAGTGGAACCTTGGTCGTTGCAACACGAAATGCTTCGACGACTTACTTTAAAGACAAAGATGGTGATGAGTCCGGGTTTGAGTACGATCTTGTTTCCGCTTTCGCGGATCACTTAGGTGTGAAAATCGAATGGCAGGTCAAAGAGACCCTGGGCGAGGTTTTGCAGGCTCTTGAGTCCGGAGAAGCAGATATTGCTGCCGCTGGACTGACGCGAACAAAAGAGCGTTCGAAAGTCTACTTAATGTCTGACCCTTATATGAATATACGGCAGAAGCTGATTTGTGGCCCGCGTACAAAAATAAAAAAAGTGGAGGATCTTGAGTCGCAGTCAGTGGTTGTGGTTAAGGATTCGAGCTATGAGGAAAAATTAGCCGAACTCAAGCGGACGACGATGCCAAAGTTGGATTACTTCCCGAATCCTGATTTGACCTCCGAGCAGCTTTTGCAGATGGTTTGGGATGGCGCGCCTGACTGTACTGTCGCTGATTCAAATATCGTTGATAGCAATCGTCGATTTATGCCAGAGCTGCGAATTGTCGGGGACTTGTCCGAACAGCAAGAGCTAGCCTGGTTTATGAGTAAAAAGAATGTGCCTCTACTTGAGCGTGTGAATCAATGGTTACAAGAGTCTGAAACGAAGATTCTTGGGGAACGCCTTGAAGAAAAGTACTACGGGCATGCGGATGAGTTTGATTACTATGATCTAAAGGTGTTCAAAGATCGAATTCAAACTCGCCTTCCTCAATACAAAAAATATTTTAAGCAAGCGGGTAAGCGCTACGGGATTCCGTGGAAGTTGTTGGCAGCTGTTGCTTACCAAGAATCTCATTGGAATCCTAAGTCGACCAGCCCGACCGGTGTGCGCGGAATTATGATGCTAACGAAGAGGACGGCAAAAGAGGTCGGAGTTGATGATCGACTGGATCCCGTAAAAAGCATCTTCGGTGGGGCACGATACCTTGCGCGGTTGTTGCGCCGAATTCCACGGTTTATCCCCAGCGTGGATCGGCGTTGGATGGCTTTGGCCTCTTACAATGTGGGGTTCGGTCATTTGCAAGACGGTCGTAAGATCGCTATTGATCTAAATTTTAACCCGAACCGCTGGGATGATGTCCGTAAAGTTTTACCGTTGCTGTCGCAGCAACGATACTTTAGGTACCTTCGCTANGGCTATGCCAGAGGGTCCGAGCCGGTTATTTANGTCATACGGGTTCANAACTATTTTCAGATCTTGAATAAAACAAAGATCTAAGCCTTTTTAGCTTTTACTTGAATCCACTTCTTAAGAGCTTCGTTTAAATCCTCGATTTCACAGTAGGTTTTAAGATAGGGCTCCATTTTGCTTTCAAGGCTCATTTGTAGCAGTCGAGTCATCTTGCATTTTCGATCCAGCATTTCTGCTAAGGCTTGTGATGCCCGGTACCTAAAGACGGTCAGGGTTCTGGACTCGGCAATGGGGTGGGTTAGCTCTGTAAATTGAATTTTAAAAGGTTGGTTGTTCAGCCATTTGTAGTCGACTTTCGGGGCACGTGCTAAGTGATTGGCTAGGCCTTCTTCAAGCCATCTCGGAATAGACGTTTTGTATTTTTGATTTGAGATCACATGAACAAGCTCGTGTGAAAACACCTGATCGAAGTTCTTGTCGGTCACAAGTGGTCCCAGATGAATGGTCTGATCTTTTGGGACAAAGACGGCTCGGGCAAAAGGGCCAAGGTTATGCTGTTTTTGAAAGNTGTCTGCAGAGCTGTAGAAATGGACCTGGACGCGACGGATCGTCCACTCCATGTCTCTTTCGATGCGGCGGATGGACTTTTCGGCCCGNACTCTTTTTAGCCACTTAGGGGCATTGTGGATGATGGCCGCATTGGTTGTGATTGTGTTAGCCAAGGTGGGCTGCGTAAGAAGGATCGTCGTTGAGGTCACCANATAGGCAAGGGTGGCGAGATGATTTAGTCTCAATTTTGGTCTCCGGTGTCACAAAGTGTTGTCCTGGGCGTACTCCTNGCTGACCAGGGGGTACGATGAAAATCATGCCAGTTATAACCTTCATTTGTCATGTTAGTTTGGCCTGCGCCATAGTTATTCCAGAGCGAGCGATGTCTGATGCACCGGTGTTTGATTCTGGCGACCAGCAAATAGCCTTGATCGAGCTGTTTTCAAGTGAGGGGTGCAGTAGTTGTCCGCCAGCTGAAAAGTGGCTCGCGAATTTGTCGGCGCACCCTCAGTTGTTCCGGCGTTTTGTTCCTGTCGAATATCATGTCGATTATTGGAACCAGCTTGGCTGGGTCGACCCATTTTCAAATCAAGGGTTTAGTTTGCGGCAGCGAGCCTATGCTTATAAGTGGAAGCGGCCAGCGGTCTATACCCCGGGATTTGTGGTATCTGGTAAAGAGCACCGAGCGTCGCTTTATCAGCCATTTCCTGACTTAAAGTCATTGGTTGGGTCGAAGCAAAAGTCCCCTTTTCGTATCAGGGTTTTTCATGAGGATGGATTGGGTTACCGAGCCACGGTGACTGGCCCTAGGTTGAGAGCTCAGGCCAATAACTTGCTGGTTGAAGCGGCACTGCTTGGGAACGGGATGGTTTCTAAGGTGGTCTCTGGAGAAAATCAAGGGCGTCAGTTGTTTCATAATTTTGTGGTGTTGAACCTGGAAACGAAGCGATTGGAGTCTGAGGGGGCGAATTTTCAGGCCCGTTTTCGCCTATCTTCACCAGGAAAGGTTCACCCAAAGGACTATGCTGTGGCCTTTTGGATTCGTGATGCCCGCACATTTCAGGTCTTGCAAGCTGTCGCAGGAACTTTGAAGGCTCAGAAGAAGGATTCATCCATTTAGTTGGTCTAATTATCCAGACATGTATTGCCGTTTGGACGGTTCGTTTTTATTCTAAAGGGGTTAATCAACTGGAGTGACCTGGATGAATATTTTGTTTTTGTGCGTAGGTAATTCGGCTCGGAGTCAAATGGCTGAAGGCTTGGCAAAATCCTATTTTGGAAAAGAAGCTAAAGTGATGAGTGCTGGGTCGCAGCCCACGGGCGAAGTCCATCCCGTCGCCATACAGGTTCTTGGGGAGATGAATATCGATATCGCGGACTACCGTTCGAAGTCGGTCACTGAAATTCCACAATCCTTTATTGATCAGTTGGACTATGTTGTTACTTTGTGTGCTGAAGAGGTCTGCCCGGTTATTCCGTCCACAGCTAAAAAATTACAGTGGGCCTTTAACGACCCGGCAAAAGCTCCAGAGCACGATATCGTCCCTTATTTTCGATTGGTCCGCGATGGGATTATCGACCAACTAAAAGCATTAGATTCCTAATGGGACAGTCGTCTTCTTTCATGGAAGACTGCCTTCTTAAAAAGATTTACCGGTTAAGGATTCTCGTTATTCAACGTGGGATTGTTGTTTAAATCGGTCTGAGTGCCCGGTACCCAGAGAATATCTGAACTCTTGCATTAGTATTTAACTTTGTGTGAATTCCGCCGATAGCCCCCACATACAGTGGGACGTGCGGTGATAATATCAAATTTTCTGGTCGTGATACTAAGTGTAGTATTCATGGCGTTGAACATTTTTGAATTGGCTCTTTCGCTTCTATACATACGCGGGGTAGATTGCAATCTATCGCCCCAACTAAAGGCTTTTGTCTTCCAACCAAATTTTAAGCCATACCTGGTACGTAAAAAGTCGGGCTGCAAAGCCATTTTTGACTATACGTTGGCTATAAAGATCATGTGTTCAGTTTTGGTAGTTACACATAGGTGAGGTGAGTATGAGAACGATTCATTTAGTGGGGAATGGTGAGAAGCCGAATATCAGTTATCTGCTAAGTCAGGCTCAGTACCATGTTATTCCAGGAAAGCCCATCCGGGGTGAGAATATCGACATGTATAACCGCGGCTACAAATTTTGGAAAGACATCTGGTGGAACATCTATAACAAGCAGAATAGCTTGGATGAGTTTTCACACGAAGATTTTCAACGGCAGGACTGTATCGGTATATTGACAAGTGGTGACGAGTTTCTTGGGATGTCTTTACACTCCTACCACAATATTCGGCATCTCCCGAGTTTAGAAAGCCACTATTTTAAATTTTATAACGGTGAATTTATAGATCACTTAAAGCAAATGGGTGCTGAAGTGTTGTTGTCTTTTGAGTATTTCACGCTGAACCCATCATATGTCGGGGCCGGGTTGTCGAAAGTAGTCATGTCCCTTGGTCAAAAGGTTTTTCTATCTTCGGGGGCGGATGCCTTGATTGCGCCGGCTAGGACGGACAACCCTACGTTTTCGAGCTCTATAGCGATGGGGTTTAAGGCCTTCGGTGAAGAAGTCTTTACCAGAAACTTTCCTGTGAACTTGATTTACTGCACTCCTGATTCTGTCAGAGAGATAGCCGATACTGGTAAGCGTGAATTTGTAGATAAACTATGGCAACTGCGGGTTGATTCCGTTTGGGGCAGCAAACTAAAAGAGGTGGCATAATGAAGCAACTAAAGCATATTGTACAAAGCGAAGTCGAAAAGGTAGATCAGGTGATTCGATCGGTGGATTTGGCTGATCCAGCTGTCTACGCGCTATGGGCGGCGCAAACGTATTACTACGTCTGTCATTCGACTCGATTGTTGGCTTTGTCGGCATCGCGATTTCCACAGTCAAAAGATGCTTTTCACAAGCGGTTTTGTCATCATATCTCCGAAGAATCTGGTCATGAACATCTGGCTCGGCGAGACGTTAAAGCTGTTGGTTTTGATGTCGCAGACCTTCCCGAGTTGCCAGCGACAAAAGCTTTTTATCAGACGCAGTATTATCAAATTGAGCACATTGATGCGATGGCGTTTTGGGGATATATCCTTTGTCTTGAGACCTTAGCTGTTCATAGCGGAGACTGGATGTTGGAGATCGCTAGAAAAACACACGGTAAGGATGCGGTGAACTTTTTGAAGCTCCACAATTCCGAAGATGTCGATCATCTTGAGAAAGCGTACAAGACATTGGAGGATCTGGATGATAGCGTTTTCGAGCTTATCCACGATAACCTCACGCTTAGCAGTAGTCTATACTCGGACATGGTGAGACAATGTGCTGCCTTTGCCGAAACAAAGACAGCGGCAGCTTAACTGCTGGTTCGTTGATTTTCTAGACTATCTTGATAGATCGATTCAATGTGTTGTTTCCTTGCTTGAAGCAACACATTGATAAAGTCAGCTTCTTGAATGCCATAGATGTTTGAGAATACGGGAATCAAGTACTCGGGGAGGGGGTCAGAGCCTCTTTCGATGTTGCTGATGAATTGGTCAGAAACTAGACGCCCAGAAACACGAGACGCAGATTCAGCTGCGACTTTTTGGGTCAATCCCGCACCTTTACGACGTGTTTTAAGGAATTCTCCAATTAGGAGTCGGTGTTGTTCTAATTTAGCCATTTACTTCCTCTCGTGGGTCTCTGGAGCGGGCCAACTCAAGTTTTGGTTTGCTGGGTTGCATCGATTTTTCTTTGATTAGTTCTGCCTGACTGACAACGATAACACCTTCAAGGTCCTTTATTCCTCGACTGTTTTTCGAGTAGACTGGAGAGATGAAGTCGGCCCTATAGCTGAACAGGCGTTGGTGCTTTGAGAACCGTTCTTTAATGTAGTGAATTGGGGTGTCGATTTTTAAAACGTCCCTTGGGCGTAAGTTGAAAGCTTGGCGGGTGTACCCCAATAATTCGCTTTCAACACCTTCAGGGCGGTCGAATAGTTCGTTCCAGCTGTATGTCCAACAGGTTGTTAGGTCATAACTACAAAGCTCGTAAAAGCGAAAGTTACTGAATACCTTGACCTGGTTGTGGTCATACATCTCGATAAGACAGGAGTCGTCTATATTTTCAAGAAGGCCGTTTGCTCCGATCCAACTGTTGGAAAACAAGGTCTTAGCGACAAGGTCTCGTGCTGACTTCAGGTTTACTCTTTGGTGAGTGGTCGTCTCTAGGACCTTAATGTATCTTTCCAAGGCATCGATTTTCGACTGCTTTAGGTTGGTGTCCAGCGAATCGAAGTCGGTGGCCGACTGGTCTGTATATGGCACAACCTCGATGTTGTTCTTCGCAAGGTGATCGCATAAGTCCAGCATCATCGTTAAAAATCGCGTGGTGTGTTGTAGTGAGTATGAGCTTCGTAAAATCATAGGCACGTCCAATCTACATCTAAAGGAGATTACTGTAAATAGAATAGAACATAATATCGTTCGTTATTTGTTTAGTAAACTAGTTAAGTACTTCTTTGTTTTCTGACAAGGACTTTATTAACCGATCGGGATAAAATTCTGCAGGTTTCCGATTTAGCTTGTGATTTCTCATCTTTAGGCTCCTGCTGACGTTGATTTGCCCGGGATGGCGAAGTTTGTTGTCAAGCGAGCTTGTTTTTTGAAGGGTTTGACGGATGTGTTGGGCGACCTCCATAGCCTTGGGTTTGACCTCGCTACTGGAAATAAGTTTCGCGGCCAGTCCTGACACAAAAGCCGTCGCTTGAGAGGTGCCTGACATCAATCCAAAGCCTCCTCCTGGCGTTGTAGATAGAATGCCTTCCCCTGGGGCGGCTAGGTCGACCTTGCGTGCTCCGAAGTTGCTGCTTTTGCTAAGGCGGTTGTGCTGGTTGATCGATGCCACCGAAACAATATTGTTCAGTCCATACGAGGCCGGATAAAAGCCACGCCGATCCATATTGGACCCATCATTGCCGGCGGCGGCAACAACAAGGATTCCCTTTTTCTGGGCTTCGATCACCCATTTTCGTTCGAGGGCGCTTGGACGGTAACCGCCTCCGGAATAGTTAATTATGTCAGCCTTCATTTTAACGGCGTATTCGAAAGCTTTGATTGTAAAGTCGAGGTGACTGTCTGAGGACCCGAAGTATTTCAAAATCATCAGTTTTGCATTTGGGGCGACGCCTTTGTAACCAGCCAGATTTGGGCGTGCAGCTATAATTCCGGCGATATGCGTTCCATGCCCGTGTTCATCATTGGGCTGATTGGTCTGGGTTGTGAAGTCCCACCCGTGAACATCGTCCACATAGCCGTTGTTATCGTCGTCGATTCCGTTACTGGACCGGTCATTGCCGTCCTGATCAATGCCGGTTTCGCCAGGGTTGTTCCATAGGGCCTCTTTCAACGAGGGGTGGTTTAGGTCGATCCCGGTATCGATGACGGCTATGACCACGTCACGACGATATGTGATCGGGACTTCGGGCTCTTTTGTCTGAGTCTCCCACCAGGCCGCGTGAGTGTTTTGATTAAAAAGGGCGTAACATAACAGTTGCACCAGTAAAAATTTAATAAGGTTCGATAGGGCTAATAGCCGAAGCAAATCCTTCATGTGGATCTCCTTATAGTTCAGGAGTCAACAGCGAGCGTAACGTGGACTTAAGTTGACCAGTAGGTGTTGGTGATAAAGAACCTGGCCGACGTGCTTGTGATTCGACAGTGGTTAGTTGATCTGTCGATGAGTACTTTAAATTGAGGTTTGGTCCCGTGGTCGAGCGAACTTGTGCCAGTCGGGACTTTTCGTCGAAAACAAAATAGTGAGTTCTGTTTTTACACTTCAATTTCATCAGTGTTTGTTTCAACTTTGTCTTATAGACATAGTCTTCGCGACACTGATCGGGGCGGATCATATATTGGACCTGATCTAGGTCATCGTTATATTGGATTCGGTAGGCGTGGTCCTCCTTTTTGATTTCTGTCAGATTTTTTAAATCGTTATATTTAAATCGATAGACGCCTTTAGGGCTATGTACGGCGGTGAGTAGGCCGTCTTTCCATTCGACCCAGACCAGGTAATTGTTTATTAGCGTCGCGTTTAGCAGAGAAAGAGATCCGTAGCGTTTCGATAGCTCGGTGCCATTTTCGCAATTACTTAGGTGATCCAAGGGGGAGCACCAGCCGAACCCCAGCTGGCCTTGGTGTATGGCATGGGAGTGGTAGATCAGCTGACCGTGCTTCGATGTTTCTGGGTGTTGAACATCTAATGTAATTATAGATGCTCCGGTTTGTTTAAGAATCTTCACATTCAGGCCTGATGCAGAGGCATGAATAGAAGTGGCTAGCAGTGTGACGAAAAGTAGTGTCTTCATATCACATACATCTGCAAGCTTGTTGCCGGGTGTAGGGGCGCTGATTTTGAGTTTGGCGTTTAAAAGACGACTTCAGTTGTGTGTCTAAACATCAGTCAGTTTTTTAAACCCCGATGGATATTTCGTCGCCTGGGTAAATCGTTTTGCATCTGGCAAGGATTTTACGGGTGTTGAACTTGTTTTCAGCTGTTTAAGAAGGNGTGCTTGGGGCCTCTTTTGGAGCTAGATTTCAATATCTACCATCCTCTGGGGACGCCCTTCCATGGGCTCAATCCGTTGTCGACCTGCGGTCGATCGCAATAAAATGGATCCGGCCTGGAACGCCTCAGCGTTTTTACGGCCCTAAAATATGCCCAAAATGTGTTGTGAAATACATTTAAACCAGGAGGATCCACTATGGAAATTAAGGCGATAGGCATTGATTTGGCAAAGGAAAGTTTTCAAGTATACGGCATTGATGCGCAGAATAAGGTAGTGATCGACAAGAAACTGAATCGTTCAAACTTTAAGGTCTTTATGAGTCGTAGACCGATCAGTCGAATTTACATGGAAGCTTGCAGTGGTGCTCATTACTGGGCGAGACTTTTTAAAAGTTACGGTCATGAGGTAAAACTGATAGCTCCTCACCGAGTAAAGCCTTTTGTGGGTCATCAAAAAAATGATCGTAATGACGCCCGAGGCATAGTTGAGGCAGGTCTTCGTCCAGAGGCTCGCTTCGTTGGCGCCAAATCGTTGTGGCAACAAGACCTTCAAAGCCTTCACAAGGTTCGAGATTTAAAGCTCAAGCACCAGGTAGCGCTTATTAATCAAATCCGCGGTCTGATGAGTGAATACGGAGTGATCTTACCAAAGACCCATTCAAAATTTAAAACGCTAATGGTTGAGACCTTAGAGGATGGAGAAAATGGTTTAAGTCCGTTGATCCGAGATGAGTGTGGACGGCTTTTTAAGGACTACTTGGTTGTGAGTGATCGGATAAACGAAGTTGAAGAAAAGATAAAGGCCATCGCCAAAGAGTCGGAGTTCGTAAAAAGAGCTGAGCGAGAAGTGAAAGGTGTTGGCTATTTGGTGGCAAGTCGATTTTTGGCCTCGATCGGTGATGTTGGTGCATTTAGGAATGGTCGAGAGGTGTCGGCTTGGCTGGGTCTTGTACCGAGGCAACACTCGACCGGTGGTCGCACGAGGCTTGGTCGTATCAGTAAGCATGGAGACAGTGAGCTTCGAAAATTTATTGTTCAAGGAGCAAGGGCTGCGACCATCGCCGCTATGAGAAAGAAAGACTTCGACTGGGATCACGAGAAGATCCATCGGTTGTCGGAGCAAAAAGGTTTTAATGTGGCGAGTGTGGCAGTGGCAAATAGAAACGTTCGCCGGATGTTTGCAATTTTAAATAAGTTGAGTGTCGTGCAGTAATGGTTGAGATAAAAAAGCAGTATTTAAGGTCGACGGCATAGAAGCAGGACCTGAAGCGTGATGAGGCATAAATAGGGCCGTGATCGCAATGAGGAGCAAAGCCAGAGACGTGCAAATTTTATCTGGGCAGAAGCTGAAACAGTGCTGAGAGCCGAATATACGTGAGCACCTGATTTTTTACTCCCGACTATTGTGCACCAGGCCGGATCCATATACATCACGCTCGACGGAGCCCTTGCGGCGCAAAGAGGCCTGCCCGAACCCCTGTGGACAATCGGATAAGGCAGTCTCTGCATTGGCGCTTGTGGTCTTGAGTGAATATCTAATTTCGGTTGGCTGATGAGTTCAATAGCCGGCCGGCTTGGATGGCCACTGTCCCTGAAATATCCTGTAGGTGATCGAAGGACTCTAGGCTGTTCACGCCGTTGGAGCCGCGCAATTCGATGGTCAACACGGGGACGTTTTTGTCTTTCCACATATATCGACCTAGACTGCCCGGGTAAGTACCCAGGGACTGCCAAGGGAGTGGTTTAAACTTAGGTGCGGGGATTTTTGGTCCGTCGAAATCCAGTAATCCCAATGGTGTGTGAATCGAGATGATAAAATCCGGGTCGAATTCTTCAATATGTGCGATATAGCATTTCGTCTCGGACTCGCTGGCTGCCGATGGGCCCGGGTATCTTCTGGGGTCTTTTCGCTTTTTGGTTTTCCACCATTTTAAAGCAAGTTCTTCCCAGTCTTTACTTGGAAAGTTACGGTTCAGATCGACGCCATTGGCATTTTGCCGCGTCTTTTGTTCCCAGCCATCGGGGTTGGAAATAGGGATCACACGCCAGGTATTGCGTGGAGAAAGGGATTGAAGTCGAGCCATCCAGCTGGCTGCCACGGTTCCGCTGGCAAGCTCATCACCATGAATCAATGACTTTACAAGAATTCGCTGCGGTTTTTTGCGTTTAGAAATTCGATTAAAGTGAAAGATAGGCTTTCCATTTTTGCTAACACAGCTTTCCTTCAACTCAACTTCGCTACATAGGCGCTGAATTTCGGCCTTTTTCATGGCATTAGGCAAGCGGGATAATTGGTTCTCACAGTAGGCCCGAGTTTCGAAAGTCGTCAGTCCGCTTTCGGGTTCGACCTTGGCCGTTTTTACAGGGGCTTTCACTGTGTCCGCCTTCTTTGGAGCGGTTTTCGCTTCGGTGAGTTCGCTTGGCGAATCTGTTGGTTGGTCAACGGAGCCATTGCAACCCCAGACCAATAGGACGAGTAATGAAGATCCAAGCCAAGTCCGAGATGTCACTGTGCCTCCTAGAATTATCTAATTTTTTCGTCCTAGAAGAAAATTGTCAATGATCTCTTATGCTTGGCGTTTTTTACTGGCAGGTGCCGTCCAGGCCCGGGCCTGATGCCAAAATAGGCAGCTCATCACTGGATTGGTCGCCTTTGAAGCGTGGAAAGTAGGTCTGTGCGGTTGTCGCAAGCTCGGCAAGGTCAAGATATCGCCCCGAAGCGACGTATGAACTTAAACCTGCTGTGCTTGCACTGCCCGCAGCCATAATGATTTCTAGCTCTTTAGGAGTCAGCTTTGTTCCGTAATGAGTCAAATGCCAGGCTTGGATCATGGCCGCTGCCCCAGCGACCATTGGTGCTGCCATGGAGGTTCCTTCTAGGCGTCCATAGGAGCCAAGATCCTGGCGGACCGTCGAATAGATCCCGACGCTGACGTTGGCCTGCGATACTTGGGATCCGTAGGCCATGATTTCTACCAGTGTCGGACTGTAGAAGCTATACCGTGCGAGCTCGCCCGTTGAAGAGGCGATCGACCCAACTGTCATAATGCCATTAAATCCGTCTTCGGAATCGATATATCCGTCGCCGTCGCTATCGGTCGATAAGCCTTGCCCATATCTAGCCGGAATGCCTGTGAACCCTGTCGTCGTAATAAGTTGTGGGCTACCCGTGGTTGAATTGCCGGCAGCAAGGCTAACAAATACTCCGTTTCGAACGGCATACTTTAGGGCTTCTTCGTAAAGGATGTCTCGTCCATCGTCGCCACAGGTGTCGTCGCCGATGGTACATGATTTTCCTAAGCTTAAGTTGACGATGTCGACGTTGTTTTGGATGGCGACTTCCATCGCATTGTAAACCAGCGAACTATTGGTTGTGGTGACTCCGCTTCCATTCAGTCGAAAGACTCCAATCGCCATGATTTCTACATTAAAAGGGGCGATGCCGTAGACTCCGACGCCGTTGTTGGCCGAGGCCGCTACAATGCCAGCCATATGGGTGCCATGACTTTGAGGGGAAATGTCTGATAGGTTGTATCGGTCGGGGTCTCCTTCAGAAACAAGAACGTTGACCCCTGCGCCATTCCCGCCAAACTGATAAAGCTTTTGTGAAAGGTCTGGGTGAGTCGTATCTACACCCGTATCAATAATCGC
>NYZX01000002.1 GCA_002686065.1 Pseudobdellovibrionaceae bacterium
GCCAGATTCACCCCTTTGCACCTAGCGACCAGACCGAAGGGTATCGCCAATTAATATCAAGCCTTGAATCTTGGCTGTCGACCATCACTGGTTTTTCAGCTGTATCTAATCAACCAAATGCGGGCTCACAGGGCGAATTTGCAGGGCTACTTGCCATAAAAAAATATTTTGAAGCCAATGGAGAATCCCACCGCAACGTTTGCCTTATTCCAAGCTCAGCGCACGGGACCAACCCAGCCAGCGCCGTTATGGCGGGCATGAGGGTCGTCGTCGTTGGCTGTGACGACCAAGGAAATATCGACGTTGAAGACCTGGTCACAAAAGCCGATGCGAACAAGGACAACCTTGCAGCCTTGATGGTCACTTACCCATCGACCCACGGTGTATTTGAAGAGTCCATCAAAGAAATCTGCCAGGTTATTCATGATTGTGGTGGCCAAGTCTATATGGACGGAGCCAACCTTAACGCACTTGTCGGCTTAGCCAAACCAGCCGAATTTGGTGCTGATGTCTGCCATATGAATTTACATAAGACCTTTTGCATCCCACACGGCGGCGGTGGCCCCGGCGTCGGGCCCATCGGTGTGGCCGAGCATTTGAAGCCATTTTTACCGGGACATGCTTTGGATAAGACCGTTGGCGGAGAGCAAGCGACCGGTGCGATTTCAGCAGCTCCATTTGGAAGCGCTTCGATCCTACCAATTAGCTACGCCTATATCGCCATGATGGGGCCTCAGGGACTGAAAAAAGCGTCGCAAGTTGCCATTTTAAACGCAAACTACATGGCTAAACGCCTGGAGCCGCATTTCCAGATCCTTTACCGGGGTCAGAATGGACTTGTCGCCCATGAATGTATCGTTGATGTAAGACCGTTTCGCGATTCTGCGGACGTGACTGTTGATGACATTGCCAAACGTCTAATGGACTTTGGTTTTCATGCGCCAACGATGTCATGGCCCGTTGCAGGCACCTTGATGATTGAGCCCACCGAAAGCGAATCTCAAGCTGAGCTTGATCGTTATTGCGATGCTTTAATTGCCATTCGAGAAGAGATCCGCTTGATCGAACAAGAAAAGTGGCCGAAGGATATCAACCCATTGAAGATGGCGCCACACACCTTGAAGGCCATCACAAGCGAAAGCTGGGATCGCCCCTATACCCGCGAACAAGCCGTCTACCCACTCGAGTGGGTCAAGACCAATAAGTTCTGGACCAGTGTCGCACGGGTCGACAATGCCTTTGGCGACCGTAACTTGGTCTGTAGCTGTCCACCGATCGAAGACTTTATTGAATCTTAGATATAAAAAAGCCCGGTTCTAACCGGGCTTTTTTTTGCTTTTTGTTATCCAACTTAGAAATGGCGATTACTGAAATAGCGCCTGGCATGAATTCACCAGCCCCATACGTTCCGCCCGCGAAGAGCGCCGTCGACGAGGCGTCGGCCGAACTTCTAGTTCTTGCTCGACGCTTGGTGGGTTAGCAAGAACCGATTGATTGCTACTGACAGAGCCTCCGCCAGTCAAGGTCGGGAAGCTAAGGTGCTGAGCTCCGTCCGGCTGAGGAAAAGGTCTAAGAGCAAAACGGCCAGCGACGATCTCTTCAAAGTCAGCCCGCCCTTCGGTTTTGTTACTGACTCGACCTTGTGCCTTCTTACGCATGAACTCTTTAACCTTCATACCTGGAGGACGAAGACCATGATCATTAATGCGCGAACGACATACATCCACACACTGCTGCACAATCGGATCCAGTTTCCATCTTTGTCTAGTCGCAAAATCAGGAGCAACATAAAGTTCAATTTGACCCGCCAAGGCTCCGTTCGTCGTAAATACAGTTTCGACTGAGCCCTCGTAGGCGCGAGTATTATATGGAAGATCCATATACGGAATGTTCGCACGCCGACCATTAAAGCTTGATGTTTCAAACAGCCCCGTTTTGTTGAGTTCACGGTTCAGTGTGCCGATTCCCCACTTGGTACTGCGGGATGACCGTTTCAACTCGATGATCTTTACATCAGGGCGATGCCCGTATTTACGGTTTAAAAAATCAGCTGCATTGGGACCGTCTGCGACCAGGATCTTAAGATCGCCCAGGTCTCCGTGCTCAAAAGCCTTCTCCATCATCTGCTCACGATAACTTTCTGAATGCTTCATGACATAGTCCCAGTCTTCTTGCGACTTACCATCCATATTAAATGGCACTGTACGGATCACTAAGTAATCATCTTCCAGACCGGCGGATTTAAAAGCGCTATGCAGATACTGACCACGCTCACCTGTTAAAGCCCGAGAGGTCGAAATAGGATCCCAACCATGCGGGTCAGCCATAACAATTACTTTTGCACCGATCCATTCACCACGATAGGCACCAAAAAACTTCTTATCTGGGTCATTTCCAGTGTAATAGGCGTCGATACCATCCTGCTCGAAGCTTTTTCCCGGCTTTTCTTTATAAATCACTTCTTTGTCGATCGCTGTTTGAATGATCTTGTTAATGGCTAGACCAGGCCCTGGATCAAAAGCGACGCGATCTTCGGGCGTCCGAGGGCGGTGAGTCCAAATGTTATCGGGATTCAAAGGCTCTGCCGGATCGGCCGACAGCGCACTTTGGATCATGTTTCGATCCATTCGATCACGATCTCGCGACCCATTTGAAATCACATTCGGCTTTATCCGTGATGCCGAAGAAACTGGGACTTCACGAGTATCCGGCGTACCAGCTCCGTAAAAGGCTTCTGAAATTTGTGTTCGCCCGTATCGATAGCTGTGCCCACGGGCAAAATGGTTGGTGTGACCGGCGTCAGGCTCGATGCTCCAATTAAGGCGGTCAGCCCAATAACGCAGGTGTTTCATCGTCCCATTTTCAACCATATCGCTAGCTGCACGGTAACCGTGCTCTTGTGCGTACATAGATAGATAAGTTGGATGAGCGACTTTCGCGACGATAATGTCTCGATCAATCACGGTACCATCCGACAACCTAAGGCCTTTCAACGAGATCGTCTCGATCCCCTCCGCAACTTCAAAACCACGAAGACTATAGCCACCTAACTGACCCGGATGAATCAGCCCGTTTTGGTAAGGGCCTCCATCAGAAAAGGCCATAAGGTCGATGGCCCGCTGCTGGTGATCACGCAACAGCTTTAGGGCCAACTTCTTATCACTGTCCTTGCTATAATCTAAACGTCGTCCTGCCAACTCGGCGTACAGATCCCTACCCTCTTTCGTCATAGGCACAGGGAACATATTGTTTCCGCCACCGTACTTCAGATCCACTTCCGGCATGCGCACGTTCTTGAACTCATCTTCGGACATAAACGTCTTAACTTTCCCGCCCCGTCGATTAATGAAAGAAGCCAAGGCATCCTGTGCAGCCTGGCCAAAGACAAATATAAGCCCCAAGCTTTGACGGTTGTTACGAATCACCCAATCCAGCTGATCGTCTGTCCACAACTGAGGGCTGGCATTTCCGTGAGTCATCTCCCAAAGACCGTGTGGGACATAGGTTCCCATTTCAATTCTAGGATTTCCATCGCGGTCATAAGAAACAAAAGGGGTGTCTCTGTTAGCGTACTGACCACGAATCGTGTTCTGCCACGCATTAGCAAACCCGACACCTTCGTAGACTCCGAAATGAGCCGCAAAGTCCTGAGCTCGGCCGCCGAACCCTGCTGTTGCCGTGTATTTAGCCGCTTCAGCAACATGGGTCGCATCTTGACCGATCATAAAAATCTTCATGGTGTTCGGGTGATAGAACATGCGATCCATGGTTGGACCAAAATGGTAGCGAAACTTTTGGCTATTCGTTAACAGCTTCGAAACGCCAGGCATATAGGGATAACGAGCATACAAATTGATGAGCTCGGCACCCATTGGATGACGCGGGTCTGGCCCCGGATCGTACCCATATTCAATTCCGATATCGTTCGGCTGATCTAACAACCAGTTTTTCGAAATCCGTTCCGCAGAACTAAGCTGTGCAAAAAGTACAAGCGATAACCCAGCGAAAAGCCGAAAGACTAAATTCATATTCTTACCCCTAGAAAATCAATCCCTTACACCAACTGACCAAGCAGTTAACATGCCAGTGTAAGATCTCTTAGGATCGGGCTTAGAACATCTATTCAGATAGTGTCTGTGAATTTTATAAGGCGTTTAGAAAGAACCACAAGGAGGGCGGCCACCGAAGCATCAGCCAAACAATTTAACCTGATGCACCGGCGGCAAGTAATCTTTTCGTAGAACAATCAGCTGCGAAGAACTTCAAGCCAATCGCGTTTGTCAGCTGGCACTGCTTCCATCGGCATAAACAAACCCGTTTTAAGCCCTTGATCTTGGACTTTCGACTTTTCCCACACCTGATCTAACTTCAAAAAGCTTTTTAAGACTCCAAAAGCCTTACTGTTATTTTGTCGCATGATCTCGATAACTTCTTGAACCGTCACATGAGGAATACTGTCATCCCAACAATCGAAATCTGTCACAAAACAGCAAGGCACATAGGGAAGACCGGCCTCGCGCGCTAAGCCATATTCAGGAAAGTTCGTCATACCGATCACATCAAAACCCATTTGCCGATGCATCTTGGCTTCCGCTTTTGTTGAAAAATACGGACCCTCAATACAGACGTATGTTGCCTTAAAGTGAGCCGACAATGACTGGGACTGAGCAATCGCTTTGACTTCACTGACTAAATCCATACATACAGGTTCGGCCAATGAAACATGGCCGACAATACCTTCCCCACAAAAACTGCGACGTCGGAAACCTTTCGTTCGATCGACATACTGATTAGGAACAACCATATCCCCAGGCTTCATTTCGGCCTGTAGACTACCAATCGCTGAAAATGAAATGATCGCCTTTGCTCCGTGATACTTTAACGCGTAGATATTGGCAGCATAGTTCACTTCACTGGGAAGAAGCTCGTGGTGGGCACCGTGACGGGACACAAACAAAGCTTCCACTCCGTCAACGCGGACGCGCTTTAAACCACTTGATGCTGGTCCAAAAGGTGTGTCCGTCGATAGCTCTTCGACCAATTCAAATTCATCAAACTTTTCAAATCCAGAACCACCAATAATACCGATCATTTTATGACCCTTTCAAAATACCGTTATTAACGTCAGACAATTCAAACACGCCTTTTTCAGTTATCCAACCTGTGACAAGCTCAGCCGGAACCACATCAAACGCTGGGTTATAGACGTCCACCGACTCGGGCGCCCAACGAACAGGCTGCTTCTGTGACACAAACCCACGCACCTCTTGGGGCTTACGTTCTTCGATTGGGATTTCCGATCCACTGGCACAATCTTGATCGATCGTAGTATATGGCGCGACCACGTAAAAAGGAATGTTGTGATGCTTTGCCAACACCGCAACAGTATAGGTCCCAATTTTATTCGCAAAATCACCATTGATCGCGATGCGGTCGGCACCAACAAAGATTCGATCGATTTTTCCCTGAGCCATCAAAAAACCCGCCATATTATCAGCGATCAAGGTGTGAGGGATTTGCTCTTTTCCAAGTTCATAGGTCGTCAGGCGTCCCCCCTGAAGAAGAGGTCGTGTTTCATCCACGTAAACATGAATATCTTTGTCTTGCTGATGAGCTTTTCGAATCACCCCTAAGGCCGTCCCCACTCCAACTGTGGCCAAGGACCCGGTATTACAATGAGTCAATAAACGCTCGCCCGTTTTAACTAAGGCGGCACCGTGACCAGCCATATGATCACAAAGATCAAAATCTTCCTGGATAAAATCGCGAATCAACTGCTGAAGCTGTGGTCGTGATTGTCCCGACTGCAAGGCTGTATTAAAGCGATCCAAAGCGTTCATCAAGTTAACAGCTGTTGGCCGCGACTGACGTAGCTTAGACGAAGCTTCTAAAAGCTGTTCTGTCGACAAGTCCTGCTCGATCCCCAGTGCCAATGCTGCCAATGCCGCAACACCAATCATCGGAGCCCCACGAGTCTTCAACTCGGCAATCGCTTCAACCATATCGTCGATCGTTTTGATCTGAATCCAGATTTCATCATCCGGTAAGGCTCGTTGATCAAGTAGAAACAATCCTTCGGCATCGGATCGAATGGCTAAACTTTTAAAGGTGACTTCTTTCACAGTAATCGGTCTCCGATTTCTTTTCGTTTTTGACGTAAAAATTCAACATCCTCTGGTGGAAGGTCCGTCGCTCCGCCAAAGCGTTCAGCCACTGTAAGTATCTGGGCCACATGCTCAAGGCGCTCCATACCACCGATAGCTTCATCCAAGGACTCACCCCAGCACAAAGCCCCATGTCGCGATAAGGCCATCGCACGATGCTGTGGCAAGAACGGACGAAGGACCTCACCCATGGCTGTTGTGGACGGACGTGCAAATGGGACAAAAGGAACATCACCCATGGCCAGTATGACTTCAGACATCGAGTCACAGGGCAGATACTTCAATTGAGGACGAGCCAAGCTAAGACCAATCAATGTGGGTGGATGGGCATGCACAACGGCCTTTGCCAAATCACACTGGCGAAAGACTTCTAAATGCATAGCCGACTCGCTGGAAGGCTTTCCTTCTAGGACTTTTCCATCCAAGGTCATAACAGCCATTTGCTCGGGCTTCATAAACGCCTTCGCCACCCCGGAAGGAGTGATCAAAATCTCGTCATCGGAAATGCGGTAACTGACGTTTCCGTCTGCTGCCGCCAGAAGATTTCTTCCGTAAAGCCGCTGACAACCCAAAACTATATCCTGTTGAAGGATCTCTCGATTTTCTACCATATGAAAGGTCTGCCAGCGCCACCGGATGGGGTCAAGGCCATCCCTTGACCCATTCCGATAAAAGCGTTGAGTCTTCGAATTTTACAGGTATCTTTCCATGGATGGCCCAGTTTCTAGACAAAAACAATGAACGAACCCAGCTGTTTACCCAGCAGCTTCCCCATTTGTTGAATCAACTGGGTTTTCCCGTCGATAACCACAAAAAACTGGCTCAGGCCGTACAGGAACTATCTGACCACTTCATTCAATCAGGTGAGCGATCGACACCTTGGGCTGAAGACCGATTTCAGGCCGCCTACCTCGCTTATTTTTTTCCGTTGAATACACTGCGCCTGTTGAAAGTTCGAGAGCGCCTTGAAGGCGTTGGATTCTTCCAACAGAAGCCAAAACGCATCGTTGATTTTGGTGCCGGACCTGGAACGGCCTCCGCGGCCTTCGGAGATCTTTGCCCCTCATGGCAGGCTGTCGACATTGAAACGATCTCTTTTGAGTTTCACCGCTACCTATTTTCGAAACGCTTGGCTGTGGACTATCAAACATCCCTAAACAAGCTGAACGCAGACGATTTACTTGTTTGTAGCTACAGCTTGAACGAGTCTCAGCTTCCCATCGATTTACTATCTCAAGCCGATCAGCTCATCCTGGTCGAGCCATCGACAAAGGCACATAGCCGAAACCTGTTAAAGCTTCGCCAACAGTTGATTGATCAGGGTTATTTCGTTTGGGCCCCGTGCACCCACCAAGACCCTTGCCCGCTATTAAACCAATCAGAAAAAGATTGGTGCCACGACGCGGTTCACACGGCGCTTCCCGACTGGTGGGACCGGATTGATCAGCACCTTCCTATGCGAAACCAACGCATTAGTTTTTCCTATCTGGCACTTAGCCGAATTAANCCAGCCGATCATACCGGCCGTGTTCGCATTGTCGGCGACCCCTTAAAGCAAAAGGGAAAAACGAAACAGATGATTTGCGATAGCAGCGAACGCAAGTTCTTTGCCTTACTTAAGCGTCAAAAGGTGCGTGTCGACCTAGAACGCGGGGACCTGATTCAGTGGGACGAAGGGCAACTGGAAAAACGGGCTGATGAAGTTCGGTTGATCGAAGCCCAATACGCCTCAAGTATTAAAAAAATCTAAAGATTTTGAAGATCTGCCAGGCTAACACCCTTAGCGAGTTCGGCGGAATAGGACTTTCCCTGATAGCCTTGACGGTCGCGCATCCGGTCTAGAATAAACTGATAGTTTTCCATACGTTTTGCGGCCCAGTCCGGAGCGACCAATTCATCATGACGACTTGCCACAGCAGCTAGACGATGAACCGAAATATCTGGACGAAGATGCTCTAGGAAAATACTCACTCGATCGGCATATTTTTCGCGGCTGATCGGCTGGAACTCACCCCGGTGATACATCTCTGCCAAGGGTGTGTCGACGAGGACATGGGTATTATGAAGCTTCACATTGTCGATAGGAAGCTGTGAACACAACAGGGCCGAGTTCTTTACTTGCTCGTCGGTTTCACCCGGCAAGCCGAACATCAAATGAACGCCCAGATTCACATTAGGACATTTCTCACGGATCTTTTCGACCGCCCAAAGTGACTTTTCGCCACTATGCCCGCGCTCCATCCAGACTAACTGCTCGTTGTTAAAACTTTGAACACCCAGTTCGACAAAGATAGAGACTCGTTCAGAAAACTCATTCCATAACTGAAAAACGGAATCCGACACACAATCGGGACGGGTCCCAACAGTGATCCCGACCACATCCATAAAACTACAGGCCACTTCGAATTGTTCACGAAGGCGACTGACCTTTGTGAACGTGTTCGTGTACGCCTGAAAGTAGACCAAAAATTTATGCGCCTTGTTCTTCTTGCGAATCAGCTCGCGGTTCACCTTGATCTGCTGAACCAAATCCATTTCACGACGTTCTGGATAGGCAGCGGACCCCCACTCATCACAGAAAACGCAGGTCTTCATCCCCTTTAGACCTTCCCGGTTCGGGCAGGTCTCGGCAATGCTGACAGGAATTTTATAAACCTTTTCACCGAATTCGGATCGATAATACTGATTGATCGGAAAGTAGGGAATTCCCTGCCAATCGCGATGGTTTGTTTGAAGGTTCATTTCCATGCCTCTGGGATACGTGAACCTTGTAAAATTGTCCAGACATCTAGGTCGATGACCATGGCTAGGCCCCTGGCAAAGATTCGGCTGTAATTTTTTCTGCCATCCGATACATTGTCGGCACTATGGACTGGAAGATCGATCAATACCAATTCATCACGACCGAAGATGGGAGCCCAAGCCTGGCCTTCGTGGCAGAGGACGGCTACCAAGAGGCCATGCACAACCGGCACGGCGCCTTTTCGGAAACCTGCTATATTTACGAGCCCTCCATCGTGGCGCCAAAATCCTGGAACCGGCCCCCTAAAATCCTCAGCGTGGGCTTAGGAGCTGGATACAACGAACTACTGAGCCTTGCCCACTACGGCGAGTCTTCAACTGGCACCATCATTTCGACGGAAGCCAACCCTGAACTTCGACAACACTTCGCCAGTTATGGCTTAGACCAACCACTGCCTGAATCCTTCAAAGACTGCTATGACAGAATCACCGAGCTTTGTGCAACGCAGGCTGGGACCTCTCCGGCAGCTTTAAAGTCAGCGCTAAAACGATGGCTGGAAGACGACCGACTTCAGCTACTGGGCCCCGTGGAAGAAATTGAACCGATAGAACCTTGCAACGTTATTCTTTACGATGCTTTCAGCGGACGAATGAATCGCCACCTATGGGAAGAAGACTTTTTGGCACAATTCCTGACGAAGTGGGCCTCGACACCCTGTGCTCTTTCAACCTATGCTGCTACTGGTAACTTAAAACGCGCCATCAAAGCCAATGGGTTCGAATTACAAGACAAGCCCGGATTTGCCGGCAAACGCCAATCGACGTTTGCCCTAAAACAGTGAGGTCCGAATGAGTTTTATCCCACGAGTCGTTGTCCTATCCGGAGCTGGAATCTCAGCTGAATCCGGGATTAAAACCTTCCGTGACAACAATGGACTTTGGGAAAACCACTCGGTGGAAGAAGTGGCCACTCCGGAAGCCTTCCACCGTGACCCTCGGTTAGTTCACCGCTTTTACAACCTACGCCGACAACAACTAACGAATGGGTCGGTAGAACCAAACAAGGCTCATCTTGATTTGGCAAAGTTCGAACAAGAATGGCCCGGTGAGTTCTTGCTGGTGACACAAAACGTGGACAACCTTCACGAGGCGGCAGGCTCTGAAAACGTCATTCATATGCATGGGGAACTTTTAAAAGTCCGCGACATCAACACGGGCAAAATCCAAACATGGGAAGAGGACATTGACCCTGGCAAACAGCCAACCCTTCGACCACATATCGTATGGTTTGGTGAAATCCCATTGATGCTAGACGAGATTTACCGACAACTTGAACTCTGCGAAGTGTTTATCTCGGTTGGAACCTCGGGCAACGTCTACCCCGCAGCCGGATTCGCCCAAGTCGCAAGGCGCGCCGAACGCCATGAGGTCAATGTCGAAAGCTCACAGATCTCGACTCACTTCGATGAGCATTGGGTCGGACCGGCCTCTGAAAAGCTCCCCGAGCTGTTGGATCACCTTCGGCATCGGTTCATGACTTAGTTTTTTTGGTGTTCTGTAATGGGGAATTGCAGACCTTTGGATTGGAGTTCTTCTTTTTTAGGGGACGGCCATCCATGGCCTCAACCGTCTAGCGCGTCCAGCTGACGGAGCCCCCAAAAAAGAAGAACTCCAATCCAAAGGACACCAAGACATTCCCACCCCAAAAAAGCTAAGAAGCGCAGCTTCCATTTTCGTTCTCATTGGTTCGCCTTGAGCTACCGCCGCCGGGGCTCCGTCGAGCGTGAAGTATATGGATCCGGCCTGGTGCACAATAGTCGGGAGTAAAAAATCAGGTGCTCACGTATATTCGGCTCTCAGCACTGTTTCAGCTTCTGCCCAGATAAAATTTGCACGTCTCTGGCTTTGCTCCTCATTGCGATCACGGCCCTATTTATGCCTCATCACGCTTCAGGTCCTGCTTCTATGCCGTCGACCTTAAATACTGCTTTTTTATCTCAACCATTACTGCACGACACTCAACTTATTTAAAATTGCAAACATCCGGCGAACGTTTCTATTTGCCACTGCCACACTCGCCACATTAAAACCTTTTTGCTCCGACAACCGATGGATCTTCTCGTGATCCCAGTCGAAGTCTTTCTTTCTCATAGCGGCGATGGTCGCAGCCCTTGCTCCTTGAACAATAAATTTTCGAAGCTCACTGTCTCCATGCTTACTGATACGACCAAGCCTCGTGCGACCACCGGTCGAGTGTTGCCTCGGTACAAGACCCAGCCAAGCCGACACCTCTCGACCATTCCTAAATGCACCAACATCACCGATCGAGGCCAAAAATCGACTTGCCACCAAATAGCCAACACCTTTCACTTCTCGCTCAGCTCTTTTTACGAACTCCGACTCTTTGGCGATGGCCTTTATCTTTTCTTCAACTTCGTTTATCCGATCACTCACAACCAAGTAGTCCTTAAAAAGCCGTCCACACTCATCTCGGATCAACGGACTTAAACCATTTTCTCCATCCTCTAAGGTCTCAACCATTAGCGTTTTAAATTTTGAATGGGTCTTTGGTAAGATCACTCCGTATTCACTCATCAGACCGCGGATTTGATTAATAAGCGCTACCTGGTGCTTGAGCTTTAAATCTCGAACCTTGTGAAGGCTTTGAAGGTCTTGTTGCCACAACGATTTGGCGCCAACGAAGCGAGCCTCTGGACGAAGACCTGCCTCAACTATGCCTCGGGCGTCATTACGATCATTTTTTTGATGACCCACAAAAGGCTTTACTCGGTGAGGAGCTATCAGTTTT
>NYZX01000003.1 GCA_002686065.1 Pseudobdellovibrionaceae bacterium
CCAAATTGAGTACGCCATTGAACGTGTGAAGGCCACCCTTCCTCGCATTATGCAATTGGCCCTTGGTGGGACGGCCGTCGGCACAGGGTTGAACACTCATAAGGACTTCGCTGAAAAGGCTGCAAAAGCCATTGCTAACGAAACAAAACTTCCCTTTGTCAGTGCAAAAAACAAGTTTGAAGCTCTGGCTGCCCACGATGCTTTGGTTGAAGTCAGCGGAGCCCTGAAAGTGATTGCCTGCTCGATGATGAAGATCGCGAATGACGTTCGACTTCTAGGCAGCGGCCCTCGTTGTGGTATTGGCGAGTTAAACCTGCCCGCTAACGAGCCAGGAAGCTCGATTATGCCTGGTAAGGTGAATCCAACCCAAAGTGAGGCCGTCACAATGCTATGTGCTCAGGTCATCGGAAACGATATGGCTGTGGCTGTTGGTGGGGCGACCGGACATTTTGAATTGAATGTGTTTAAGCCGGTCATGGTTTTCAATGTTTTGAATTCCATTCGATTATTGTCTGATGGGGCGGACTCATTCCGTGAAAACTGTGTAGATGGAATTGAAGCCAACCTAGCGAATATTAAGGCGAACCTCGAGAATTCGTTGATGTTGGTGACCGCGCTGAACCCACATATCGGTTATGATAATGCGGCGAAAATCGCCAAGACGGCCCATGCGAATGGGACGACATTAAAAGAAGAGGCGATCAATCTCGGCTTGTTAACCGCCGAACAGTATGACGAATACGTTCGGCCCGAGACCATGATCTCGCCAAACATCGGATAAGTTTTGAAATCCGTTTGTGTATTTTGTGCCTCTGGCCAAGAGCTTGCCCCGGTGTTTTTCGCCGAAGCCGAAAGCCTAGGTCGCGCCATTGGCCAGGCTGGCCTAGAGCTTGTTTTTGGCGGATACGATCTAGGTCTTATGGGCGCTGTTGCCAAGGGTTGCGCTGAGGCTGGCGGGCCTATTGTCGGGATTGTTCCGCAGTTTTTCGATCGTCCGTCGACGTCTCAGACCCAAGGCCTTTCCGAGCGTATTGTGACCGAGGATTTGGCCGAGCGGAAGGCGGTTATGATCGATCGGGCTGACGCTTTTGTTGTGGCCCCTGGGGGCTTGGGGACCCTAGATGAGGTCCTTGAGATTATGACCTTGAACCAAGTCGGCCAGGCTGCGAAACCGGTGTACTTTTTAAACACTCTGGACTTCTATCAAACCTTTTTCCGCTTCCTGGACGAGCTCTTTGAGCAAAAGTTTCTGTCAATTCATCCAGAGGGACTTTACAAATCCTTTGAATCTCCACAGGATCTAATCAAGCAGGTATTAACTGACTTAGGATAGGGGACAGCTGTTATGTCGAATCATCCCTCGCTTCTTGATCTTTCCGATCGTCTGGATTGGCTGACTTCAGGCAATATGAGGCCTTATATTTTGGCCAGAAAGTCGAATCGGATCCAGAATCCCGGTGAAAAGTTTTCTTTGCACTGGTTTCCGCACGAGCCCTTTTTTATGGACGCTTTGGTAATCAACGATGTCTACTTTTCAGACGCTTTGATGAATATGGAGGCTCGCGCTTTTGCTGAAGCCGATATGGCCATGCCTCGCTGGGTTTTTTACGATTGTGCGATTATGCCTGGTTTTGTTTCGGGCTTTGCTATGAGGACCGAGGCGGTGCCCCAGTCCATTGCCAAAATCCTTGGGCCTGAAAACATGAAGGGTGAATGGACCCCTATTTCTATGTTTATCGTTATTCCAACCATGCGGGAGGGGGAGTGGGTGGCTCATAACCTCAGTTCCATTAATTCGCTGGTCGGTCCCAACGAGCGCTATTATGGTCTGGGTTTCCTTTCCAAGGCTTTTGGTCTGGCCTATGCCAATATCGAGGTTTGCTGTGGAATCACCCAATGGCAGTCCCCGGCGATGAGACTTCACTCATATTATGGATTTTTTGAAATTTTGACAGCCTATACCCCTGCCCATCAGTACAGTCGCACTTTGACCTACCGTCTTAATGTGAACCCCGAGCAGTGGAAGTATTTCTTTACAAAGCAAGAATCGGCTGAATTCTATGACAAATTCGAACCAGCTGGTATACTGCTAGATACGAACGATGATCGACAATTGATAGATTTACACATGAAAGTCCAGGCGGGCGAGGGTCCGTTTTTTCTGGATGCGAATGAAATTCGCAGTAAACAATTGGACGATAATCTGACAATATATAGACGTAAAACGGAAGGATGACCCGTGTCCGAATTTTCTCTGCCACCAGTCGCAAAAAGCGTATTTTACCCTTGTAAGAAGTGCGACGCTGAACGCTATCACACCGTGTTGGCTCATAAATCAGAAACCAGTGCTTCTATCCAGTGTGAAATCTGTGGCAGTAAAAAAACCTACAGCCTGACAGCGACGAAAAACAAAGATGCTTCAGGAAAACCTAAAAAGCTTAAAGTAGCTGGCTTCCAACAGTGGCGTGAGCTTCGCGATAAGATCGGTGATTCTGGCGCGAAGAAGTTTACTATCAAGGCTCAGTTTGACGTCGACGATGCCATTGACCACCCTAAGTTTGGATTGGGTTTTGTGACCTATGCGAACACAGAAAAAATCGACGTCGCTTTTGAGGATGGACCGAAGTCTTTGATTCACAACCGAGAGTAGTGTCATACGCGTTCTAACCTATAACCTTTGGCATGGATTAGATGGCAAAGGTCCCTTGAAATTTGGTCGCCTCGAACCCGAGGATCGCTTTAAGAAGCGAATGCAGCGTCAGCTGGATGACCTTTCAGAACTCAAGCCCGATATTTGCTTCTTGCAAGAGGTTAACCCCTTGCAAGAGCGCACTAAAAAGTTTCGCAAAGTCACAGGCTTGAAGTCTTCTGTGCAGCCCGATCTGTACGGCCTCAAGTTGCTTGGTTTTGGGCCCCCGTTTAATTTGCAAAATGGGCTTAGTATTTTGTTTCCATCAACGGCCAAGCTTATAGCCAGTAAAGGGTTTCGTCTAAGTGGGCGCCCCTTTTCCTATGCCTCCGAGGCCATCAGTCTGCAATTGGGTGAATCTCGACATGGTTTCTATGTGGATGTTGAACTCGAATCCGGGCACCGGCTACTGTTGGTGACTCTTCACTTGCACCATGGCGTCGAATTCACGGCCGAGTTTCAACGGCGCTTGTCTGAAATCTTCGAGGAAACCCAAGATGTCGACCTGTCCGCGAAGAATCAATTTTACCTAGATATGCAGGCGGCCGATCTTCGTCGTGAACAAGAACTGCTGCGGTTGATGGATAAGCTGCCAGAGGACCTTGATGTTTACGATGAAGTCCTTATTGGTGGTGATTTTAATATGACGCCGGAATCCATTCCCTATGCTCGGTTCGAGCGTTTGGGGTTTACGGACTGCTGGAAACGGGCCACGACAGCTCCTGGGTTGAGCTGGAATTTGGCGGCCAACGGTGAAGTCTTGCAGTTAAACAAGCAGTTCCAGCAACCATTTAATTTGGCGAAGTATCGGTTTTCGGCGCCCCTTCAAAGTCAGCTTGAAGACGCTTTGTCTGAAAACGAAGACCGAGCCCGGCGCATTGACTATATTTGGCAGATGAAGCCCAAGTCAGGTTTAAAG
Organism: Pseudobdellovibrionaceae bacterium; assembly: GCA_002686065.1. Taxonomy (GTDB): domain Bacteria; phylum Bdellovibrionota; class Bdellovibrionia; order Bdellovibrionales; family UBA1609. The sequence continues at coordinate 3,609 of NYZX01000003.1, forward strand.
CCTAAAAGTGTGTTTTTGTTCGGGCAGCCCAAGCCGGACCAGCCGGCAGGGAGTGATCACTTTGGTGTGTGCATCGATTTTAAATGGCCGAAAGCATGATCGAACAACTTATCCTGGTTGGTTTGGGTGTGTTTATTGGCTTTGTATCAGCCTTGTTGGGCCTGGGCGGAGGGGTTCTTGTTGTGCCCTTGCTGCCGACGGTTGTTGATATTCCTTACACCGAGGTCGTTGCAACTTCATTGGGTACGATCTTTCTTGTTGTCAGTGTGAATGCCTTTTTCTTTCATCGGGACGGGTTGGTTCGTTGGGATGTGGCGTTGCGAATGGGGCCTGTAACGGCGGTCAGTGCGATTCTTGCGGCCAAGCTTGCGCCAAGTTTACCCGTCGTCGCCTTAAAGTTGTTGTTGGCGGTTCTTTTGTTGGTAACGGCCATGAAAGCGCTTATGGCGAAGCCGCTTCCCAAGGCCGAGGCAGAAGGTATAGGGATGTCTAAGGCAGTCGTTGTCTGGGCCTTAATCGCTGGTGTGGTGTCTGGCTTCACTGGGATTGGTTCGGGGGTTATTTTAGGGACCATCCTTGTCTCTTTTGGCTTAGTCAAAAACCAGCAGGTGTCGCCGACATCCAATGGAATTATGATGTTCACAACCTTTGCGGCGACCCTGGGCTACTTTAGTTTGACGGATGTCGAAGGCTACCGATTTGGTTTGGTTCACGCTGATGTGGCACTTGTGTTGTTTTTATCGGCGACTGTTGTCGCTAAGGTGATGCGCCCCCTTCAGGCAAAGATCACCGCAAAGGCAAGAAAGGCGATCTTCGTTAGTTTGCTGAGTTTGCTTTCGGTGAAGGTCCTATATGGGGCTGTTGCTTCATTTTTTAGCTAACAAGCTGCTGAATTCGAGGGCATTTTTCTTGAAATTCCCTTGTGGTTTCGTCAGGGATCACTGACATTTTTGCGCTTAGTTTCAAAACTTAAATTTTCTGTGCCGTGCTTTTGTGTTTTTGAAATTCGATAAAACCCCCTCTAGCTGTGGTTTTAAGCCGATTCATTTAGAATTCACCTTTGTTTTCAACAATATAGGCCGCTGCGTCTTTAAAAATATTCGAAAATTTTTTTGGACAAGCGGTTCTCTCAGAGCTACTAGTCAGGGTGTTCACAGCTGTGGTCTTACCTGAGGTCTTCGATTTTGGTTTTCGAAGATTTCAGCTGAACTCACAGATGTGACTAGGGGGCTTTTTGAAAGACGTAGAGGGGTCGGTTTTCCGGCAAGGTTGTTCACAGGTTGGTCTTTTTCTTCTCACTTTTCTTTTCTTTTTTTCGTCGCAAGCAGGTGATTACCGCTTGAAGGTGATCGATCGTACGGTGCCAGAACATTGCGCCGGCGGTTATAGCGATGAGCGATTCAATGTTAATCCGATGATGGTGTTTGCCATCAGCGTAGAGGGTTCCTCAGATCGTGGGTTTACTTTGGAATACCCAATGACTCGTGGCTCAGCCAGTTTCTTGTGGCAGGGCTTTAAAGATGGTCGCTTTGGTCGCGGTCAAAACTTCATCGATCAGGTCCGCCAAGCACCTCAGCCGGTTCAGCGCGATTACCAGCTTATGATGCGTAACTTTCAGCGCCGCGGAGTCGACTTCGGTTCTGAGGGGGATGTTCTTGAGCTTCTTAGTTGGCTTTACCTAGAACACAAAATTAATCAAAGTTTACAGCAAAGTGGTGCCATCGCGAGCAACACCCGTAAATACTTTGTGACGGGTGGGGTTGAGTATTCGCACTCGGCTCGTGGTTCGGCCATTGGCGAATTGGACGTGCTGGTTGGTGATGTACAGACCTGTAAGATTATTGCTTACGGTGAAGCGAAGCTGGGGGCACATCGCTCAAGAAAGGCCTGGGAGCAAATCAATCGATTTCATCACTTCCTGACAGGTCAAGGTTACAATATCCAGTTAGAACTACTTCCGACTGGAAACATTTTCCGCTAATATAGGTCCATGCCTAGCATCGACCAAATTCTACAGTCTCGATTGACCGAGACATTCAAACCCGAACATTTGACTGTGCTGAACGAAAGCGATCAGCACAGTGGTCCGGCTACAGAAAGCCATTACCGGGTGACCATCGTCAGCGAGCAGTTCTCAGGTCAGTCTCGTGTTCAGCGCTCCAGACAGGTTCATCAGGCGCTTGCAGATTTAATGGCCAATCCAATCCACGCACTATCGACACGGCTGTTTACGCCATCCGAGTGGGCTGCAAAAAAGGATCAGTTGGATCCTGGCTCGCCGCCTTGTGCTTCAAAATCTTGATTTTCAGTAAAGTCACTCAGTTGATGCTTTAGATCCTGGAACAGCTTGCGAATGCGATCGCGTTCTTCGCGGTGTTCCTTGGCTCGGTTTGTGGCCGAGCTATCAAAGTCCTTAAACTGGTCGGACAGTTGTTCGCAGATGCTAGTGAGGTTTCGCCCCAGTTTCTCAGATGCCATAAAGCTATCTAACCATAACTCCTGGCCTTATGTCGAGAAGTTCGATCCTTTGACTTTGCAGGTCCCCAAAACTACAACTATTTCTTCTGACATTTTTTAGGAGGCCAAATGGCTGAAGAAATCATCTATACGATGAAAGGTGTAAGCAAAGTCTACCCACCGAACAAGTACGTGTTGAAAGACATCTACTTGTCCTATTTTTACGGCGCAAAAATTGGTGTGCTGGGTTTGAACGGAGCTGGTAAGTCGACGCTATTAAAAATTATGGCTGGCGAAGATGATGATTTTCTAGGCGAGGCTTTTCCTGCCAAAGATTACAAAGTTGGTTTTTTAAAACAAGACCCGCAGTTAGATCCTGAAAANAACGTAAAAGATAATATTCTGGCAGGAATGGGCGATTTGGCAAAATGGTTGGAAGAGTTCAACCAAATCAGCACAGAATTGTGTGACCCAGAACTTGATGCTGACAAAATGACCGAGCTGATTGAAAGACAAGGGACCATCCAAGAAAAAATTGAAGCGGTGGACGGATGGGATGCCGATCAGAAAATCAATCAAGCCATGGAGGCTTTACGGTGCCCAGATGGTGAGCTTGGTATTGAAAACCTATCGGGTGGTGAAAAGCGTCGTGTGGCTTTAGCTCGACTGCTTCTTTCGGAACCACATATCCTGTTGCTGGATGAGCCAACCAACCATTTGGATGCAGAAAGTGTTGCTTGGCTTGAACACTATTTGGCGAAGTTTCCAGGAACCGTCATTGCGGTTACGCATGATCGTTACTTCTTGGATAACGTGGCTGGATGGATCCTAGAGCTGGACCGTGGGCAAGGGATCCCTTGGAAGGGGAACTACTCGTCTTGGCTTGAGCAAAAAGACAAGCGTTTACAGCAAGAAGATAAACTGGATGATCGCCGAAATAAGACTCTTGAGCGCGAGCTAGACTGGATTCGAATGAACCCCAAAGGGCGTCAGTCGAAGTCAAAGGCTCGTGTGAGTGCCTATGAAAACTTATTGAAAGAGCCAAGCCAGGAAAAGCTGAAGGATCTTCAAATTTATATTCCACCAGGCCCTCGTCTTGGGGATATTGTGGTTGAAGCTCATCATGTCAAAAAGGCTTACGGAGATAAATTGTTGGTCGACGATCTAAACTTTGCGCTTCCCCGTGGTGGAATCGTTGGAGTGATTGGGCCAAACGGTGCCGGTAAGACGACCTTGTTCCGTATGATCACAGGTCAAGAAAAGCCAGACTCNGGTGATTTTAAGGTNGGTGATACGGTGAAGGTTGCCTATATCGANCAGTCGCGAACGCTGGATCCAAATNTGACTGTTTTCGAGGCGATTACAGATAAGGCGGATGTGCTTCAGTTGGGCAACCGTGAGGTGAACTCGCGAAACTATGTGTCGCGGTTTAACTTTTCTGGAGGCGATCAGCAAAAGAAGGTCGGCGACCTTTCTGGTGGTGAAAAGAACCGAGTGTATTTGGCGAAAATGCTTCGTGAAGGTGCCAACCTCTTGCTGCTGGATGAGCCGACGAATGATTTGGATGTGAATACGATGCGTGCGCTGGAAGAAGCTTTGCTTGAATTCGGTGGCAGCGCCGTGGTGATTTCGCATGATCGCTGGTTTTTAGATCGTATCTGTACCCATACCCTGGCTTTCGTCGGAAACTCGGAAGTGGAGTTCTACAACGGGAATTACAGCGAGTATGAAGAAGACCGTAAGAAACGCCTTGGTGTGGACGAGATCCTTCCGACCAGAATCAAGTATCGAAAGNTAAANTAAGGAACAGTCATATGTGGGGCGACGCTTGTCCATGTGAACAGGCCTCGCTACCACTGTTCTAGAAGGCTTTTTGCGTTGCTTCTTTCTTCGTCGGTGTAGCCTTCGTTTTGACTAAATTCGGTGACGTATTCTTTCGCGATCTCGGTACGGATTTCGAAAAGGGCATCTAGGTACATNGGAAGTGTGAAGTATCTGTAGTTCTGGTAGTCACTTTTCGTGTGCTCGGACTTCAATGCGTCCCCAATNGCNNTCGCGACCTCATCNGNTTTTAANNGGGAAAAAGCGTAGGCGGCTCGGCCACGGTAGTTGCCGCGAGGGTCCGTTAGAAACCATTTATAGGCGTGAAAGGCCTTGTCTTTATCAATTCTGACTAGNGCTCGAAGCATATAGCCGAAAAAGCGACTTCCTTCTGAAAGNCCNAGTTCAATGTATTTCTTTAATTGGTCTTGGATTGGGAGGCNGTTGTTTGAAAGGGTTTCAGCCAGGGGAAGTANGACATCATAGTAGNCTTTTTCNTTGCTGAACCATTCTATGAATTGGCCTGAAAACGCTTTTAGTTCTTCTGGGGAAAAGATTTTGTTGGATAGGGCGCTGACCAGATCTTTTCGAATTTGAATAGGTTGGTCGCTGATGGGTTCCAGCTGTGCGATATTCATTGTCTTGGTCATGTCTAGGAATTTGACCCCGAAATAGATTAAGGCGGCACGGATGGATGTGTTGGCGGAATGAATTTCGTAAATCTGCTTCCAGTCCGAAAAGCTAAGGGCTGACTTTCTTCCCAGGTCGTCGATGAGAAGTCGGGCCATGGGCGCCGAGAGAGGCGCGGTTTTTAGCAAATGACGACTTGTTTCGGGGGACAGATCGACTGACATTTCCCCAGGAACTTCAAGGTAGGGGTCAAGTACTAGGTGCTCGCCCTCTGCGATCCGTAGGTCTGTCACAGTTTGTGATGACCGGATCTTTTTCTTAGACGCTAGCCCTTGTTCACCGTAGGTTTCCATCAAGATCTGGAGATCAAAAGCCCCTAACGTGGGAGCTTGGACTTGAGTCAGTTGATAGTGAGTCGCCGACCATTGTTTCAGCTTTAAGACGGGGCGTCCGCCCTGGTAAATGAACTGATCAAAAAAGGTCGTTAAATCCTGCTTGGAGGCCGTTTCAAGGTGCTTTTTGAGGTCGCTCGTATAGGCGATCCCCATATATAAATCTTTGTCTTTTAAGTAGTTTCTGACGCCCAGGAAAAAGGCTTCATCACCTAAAAGGGTTCTTAGATAGTTGAGGACGACACTGCCCTTGTCGTAGGTGATCACACCGTGGGGCCCGAAAATCTTAGTTTCTGGGTCGGTCTGGAAGTTGACCAAGGGTCCGAGTGATCCGTTTTCCGACTCTGTTAGGAAGTAGGATTGTTTTTGCTTTTGAAGCATTTCGATATAGGCCTCATGACCGTCTTGGTCGCGGATGTAATCTAGTTGTGAAAAGGTCGCAAAGGACTCGTTGAGCCAAATATGGTCCCAGTCGCCGCATGTGACGGTGTCTCCAAACCANTGATGAGCTAGCTCATGCAGCGATATGGTCACACCGGATGGGCCGCTTAATCCACTTGCATCAAAGGTTGTCGCTGTGGTGTGTTCCATAGCGCCTCCGCGCATGGCGCTTGTTCCAGTGATATTGTATTTCTCAAAGGGGTATTTGAAGTAAAGGCGCTCGAAGTAGTCCATCATTTTAGGCGTTTCTAGCATGGTCTTTAGGCCNTCTTCGCCCGCAACATCGTCATACCAGTAACTAAGAGGAATGCCTTTCCACGAGTCTTCGACAACATGAAATTTGCCGATAACGATACTGATCAGATAGGTTGGGATGGGATGACTCATTTCGTACTTGAAAGTCCGGTAGTCATCGGCGGCATCCGCTTCGTAGACCAGGGTTCCGTTGCTCATCAGTCCCCAGGGTCGAGGGATATGTGCAAGTATCTCGTACTGGACTTTGTCGCCGGGAACATCGTGAGAGACGAACCAATTTCGAGAATTGAGCGGCTGGGTAAACGAGGCCATTTGCGTGATTCGCTGTCCATTTGAGTGCACACTAATAGCTGGGTTGTTGGCGAGGTCTAGCTGGTAGTGGATTTTTAAGCTGTGTAAAGTGCCTTTGGATAAAGGGGTGTTAACAAAAAATGTCAGCTGGTCATCCTTATGCCAGTAACGGACGAGTTGGCCGTTGATTGATATAGTCGAGATATCCAAGGCTTCACCGGCATCTAAGCTAATGCGGACGCGGTCACGGTCCAGACGAAACTGGATCGTTTGTACAAAATCCATTTTGGCTTCGTCTTTATAAGCAATCATTTCTAAGCTGTATTTAATGGCATCGATACCAGGGCTGGCCTTCGTGTATCTGGCCTCTTGAGTGGCTGGCGACCAGATAGTTCCTTTTGGAAACCCATCGTTGAGGCCNGTNACATCGACCACNGTTGCGGATAAATATGAACTAAACAGCAAAGTGGTGATGACTAAAGTTGACCTCATCTTGTCCCTCCAGAAGTAAGGCGACGTTGACCTTATTCGTTTGAAGAATGGGCTTCAAGGTTCTGACAGATCCTTAAACTAAATACAGACGTTGGGATGATGAATCTATTTCACTTCCGTGGACTGCCAAAGGGCGTGGGGAGTTTTGATATGTAAATAATGCAGTCTCATCTCGAGCTGATCGAGAGACGTGGCTGTGCGCCCAGCTTTGTACGCACTCTGTGTACAAACTCATTGTGCTAAGCGGGGTCTGCCCTTAGCTTGTCCTCACGAATCAGGCGATTTGTGGGGATGTAAAATGGATGGGTCAGTGGCTCCGCAGTTATCAATGCGGGGGCTTTTACAGCAAGAATTTGAAAGCAGGAAGAGGCGAAATGCCTCTTATTCGCTTCGGGCTTTTGCTCGTGACTTGGGTGTGGACTCGGGCAGGCTTTCAAAGATCTTGAAAGCTCAAAGGCCGGTGTCTTGTGAATTGATGCAGCAATTTGCTGAGCGCTTGGGCTTGTCGGACCAGCACCTTAACGACCTTCAGTCCTATGGCAAATACGATTGTGCCTTTAAGGGCTTTTCAAGTGACCTTGAAATGGATCTATTGGGCCAGGACACTTTTGCGGTGATTCAGGACTGGCGTCACTATGCCGTCCTTGAGCTGATGAAGTTGTCCGACTTTAAGCCAGAGCTAGCCTATGTGTCTAACAAGTTAGGATGCTCGGCCAGTGAAGCCGGAGACATTGTTTCTCGTTTGATAGCAGTGAAGCTGTTGGCTGTAGATGAGTCTGGTCATTGGGTGGATTTGACTGAAGGCCAAAGCACTCATGTTCAGGGGTTTAATCTAACGACATTGGCCCACAAGAACTATCAAAAAGATGTTTTATCCCAGGCCATGCAGGCGATGGATAAAACAGATATCTCCCTTCGTGACCAATCGACCATGATGATGGCGACCAGTCCAAAAAAAATAGCCGTGGCGAAACAACTGATGAAGAGCTTTCGCCGATCTTTGTGTGAGTTTTTAGAAGACGAAGAGGATAAATCCGCGGTTTATCATCTTTCGCTTTCACTTTTTCCAATAACTGAAATCAATGAATTTGAAGATAAAGGGGATCCTAAATGAAACAGCTTATTCTAACGACTTTGATGCTAGTACTTACTGGCCCAGCCCTCGCTGGCCGCGAGGGCAACGGCGCCGGTGGGTATGAATACCTAAATGCTAATGGCGAAAAGGAGTACCGCCTATTAGACCTTTACGAAGCCGAGGTGCCGGGGTTGATTCACCCAACTGGCGTGAAGATTGTAGGCTCGGATAAGGATGTTGAGACCCAAGTTATGGATGCTATTGGCCGAATAAAGCAATCGGGTTGGGAGTCCTTTTCGACCGTTGTGTTGACTCAGTATCACATGTTTGAAAGGTATGCGACAGACGTTCCTATGGACCCGGGGCAGCCTGGTAGAAAGCTTGAGCTTAAGTTTCCTGATGATGCATTCAATATTTTTGCGACGCCAGTAGGATATAGGCCAGTAGGTCTGGCCAGTTGGAATGATGAGTTAAATAGAATCTTTATAGATATGGATAAGGTTCGACGGCTTCGATCCAACACTGAGCGTGCGGCTTTAAGGGTTCATGAGGCTGTTTATCGCGCTTTGCGATTATTCGATGTCGACATTGAAGATTCGAGGTTAGCACGGTTTATCGTAGGTTATTTATTTTCTGATATGTCACCTGCCGAGTATCCATTTGCGTACAGGTTTATGGCTATGCATACAGGGTTTGCTGGATATGATACTGGATGGCGCGGATTACCCGTAGATTATATTGTTCCGTTTCGTGCTGAAAGTGTATTAAAGCAAGCCTTGTTCATTCGAGTTCGAGCAGGTTCTGAATATGTGGGTT
>NYZX01000004.1 GCA_002686065.1 Pseudobdellovibrionaceae bacterium
TAATACATGCGCAAAGAATGGTGCTATATCAGTTGTTGGCCTTGGTGCACTCCAAGCGCCATTTTCATACACTGGCAAAATACGGGTACCAATAACATTAAATTTATTTTCAGCTGTGCCGGCTAAAGCATTTGTGCCACGGATCTTAATTGCTATTGTGGTTAAACCATCATAACTAGTCGCGCTATTTAATTCGGCCTTAAGGGCAGTCCAAAATATATCGTCATAAATACGCGTATCATCTGTTGCTGCAGTGCCCCTTTTTACTCTTACCTCAGGCCTGATTTTAGATGGTAGTGTAACAGGCACCGTTCGCCCTAGTTCATCATTTGTTGAATTAGTAAATACTTCATCATCAACTGCAGTCCAGTCTTGAGCACCTTCAGCACGGTACTCTATTTGAACGGTGACTGTACGACTTAAAAAATTACCATCATCATCAAGTTCACCTAAACCCTGTGGTAAACGAAAATCGAACCAAAGTTTGTCAGTAACTTCACCTGCAGGACATGCGAAAAAGGGCCCGTTAAATTGACCATCTCCGCCCCCATCTTCGACAATAACCGTAGCATTAGATGTGCTTTCAGTTACAAAACTTGTCCATGTTGGGTCATCTTGGAACTGGCCATCAACCTTATTCACCTGGCTACCATCTGAATCTTTGTTTAGCAGCTCAAAATACCCATCGTTTTGACCATTTAAAGAGCCTGTTATTGAAAGAACTTCGCCAACTGAAAATGGTGGAACTGATTTAAAGCGAAGAGGCCTACCAAGCTCAGCATCCCACTCAACATAATGAACTATTAGCTCATCACCAGCGAAAGAGTACTCATAAGAGCCATTATCGCCCCCTGTTGAAGTAACGCGCCCTTTTAATTCAATACCGGTACTTCCTGAAGTTGAACCTACTTCACTTGAGGTATAAACATTTCTGAATGCTTCATGGCCTGTTACGTTTTCGCCTGGTTCAAACACCTGTATATCAATATCGCCGGCATAACTTGTGGTGGGTGTATTACCAATGAACATTTCATTCGATAATATTTCATAGCGCCCTACACCTACACTTAACATTAAGTAAAGCCATTGCTCATTATCAATATATTCTCGTCGTGGCATTGTTAAATAGTCAGGGTAAATTTTATGGCGCCCAGCCCCTTCAGGGATAATACCCATAAGCCTCGGCTTATTTCCTTGGGTATTTACATCATAAATACTACTGCCATCAGGAGTCGTAGAGTTATAGTTATCGGGGATTTGGTTTGCGGTATATACGGCATAACCTACAGCGATTACAGCAATAACCGCATAAGCGATAGTGGCAGGCTCTTTTGGCTCAACAATAATGCTTACATCATCCGACGCCTTAAATTGATAATTCTTCCAATTTGTAGGCAGTAATATCTGCTTATTGATCAGCACAGTAAAAAGTGGTTCTTCACTTTCATAATATGCAGGGACATTTTCAATCAGCCATTCATGAAGTGTCGAACCAACCTTGCATTTGCAGGGCTCCATTAAAGACGGGTCTAATTTGTTTGGGTAAACCTTGATATCAACCCACGTATTCATAAAATTTAACCTCTTTAAATAACCGCTTGAAGTCATCGATGCTGTCAATGGATGGCCCTTTTCGGCGGGATGTATGAAGTATTTCAAGCTTATCGTCGATTAGTTCAACTGTACCGATGTGAATTAAGCTACCAAACTTAAAACCGCACGCCACAACACCGGGTGATGGTTCGCAAGCTCTAAAGTTGGAAACAATTTGTTGATAGGCATCAGTAAGCAAATTTTTATCGTCGGGATGAATATGACCAAACGATTCAAACAATGGCTGGCCATAATGATGATGGAGGCGATGACGAGTTTGACCCCAGCAGTCAAACCCAGACATATCACGCCCCTCATTCACATAAGGAACACTTAAATAATCATTAATTGTGTAAGACATGATTAACTGAAGTATTTGAGCCCTGGGGCAATGGAAGGTGTATAGCGTTTGTTAGGCCATGCTTTATTTACAAGATCATTAAATGATGCAACTACATTGATGCTCTGTGAAGTAGCTTGAACGTCAGCAGCTTTCATTGTAACTGCCGGCTCTGCAGGTTCGCTTAAGTCACTCGATACATAGACCCGGTAAATTACATTGATTTTTACACCCGCATCAATTGCCTGATCAATCAGTGCAAGTGCTTCACCAGATACATTATCAATTTGAAATTGTAAGTCCTGGCGCCCTTTCACACCTCGCTGCGGTAACGACACCCCCATACCACTGGCTTTAAATGTAACCATGTCGCCATTTTCAATGCCTGCGACTTGGTCGTCAAAGCCATCACAAATCCTAAGCTCCCATAAATCGGCAGCTTTAAGCTCAAGTGTGTGGATAGGAATGTCGTTAACTGGTGCGCTGGCATAGATGCGTTGAAGTACTTCGGACATTACTGACAGTATCTATAAATGATATTATAAAACAACGCATCCGCTATCTGGGCGTAACCCTGCTCGTTAGGATGAACATGGTCGGTTACTGCTGAAACGACTTCACTTGTTCTAAGGCCAAGAGACACATTTGAGCGGCTATAAGCAAATTCAGGATTAAATACAGCAGAAAGCTGTAAAAATTCACAATTAGCAAGCTCTTCGCAGCCAGCTTTGTAAGCTTTTCCGAACTCGTAAACTGCACTCTCAAAAACGTCCAATTCGGATACCCACCGTTCTCCCGAAAATGACTTGTGATTTAATCTTGGTGCGGGATTCAAGCCAACAATTATAAATCGAGTTTGAGGCTTTTTCTCTTTAACTTTATTTATGAGTTGTTGAGTATTCGCCCATGAAGACTCGGCTGTCGTTTTGTATACATCATTCCAGCCTAATAAGATGATCATAGTCAGATTTGAACCGTCGCTGATAACGCCGTCATCTATTGATGGCCAATCAAAGTTATTGCTTTGTAGGTAATAGTCAATATCAAACTCAGAGGTTGATGGATTCCAAAAAGCGTTTGTTACTCCGTTTACACTTGCATTATTCAAATAATTAGAAGGTCTCCAGCCTCCTCGGCCCTCATGCTTAACCGCCTGATCACCTCTGGTACCTCTAAAATAAATATTGCTTAAAGCCAATGGAGCTGGTGATTGTGCGCCAGAAAGAAGCTCTGTACCTATGCCTGTTAGTCTTCGAGAAAGTTCATTTGAATAAGCTCCTTGAATACCAGAGTTAGAGACCCCCTCTGTTAAACTGTCACCTAAACAAATAAAGTTTTCAGGGTTACTAGGCGAAACAGGAACATCCGAAACTTTCACAGTGATATCAGCAACAAATGATTGATTGCCATTATGATTTCTTGCTTTTAACTTAACGTTGATATCATCCGTTGTAGCTGGGCTGATTTTTGCTACTTCTTCGCTTGATTGTGAAAAATTCCACGCAAGTGGTACCGTTCTATCAGCCAAAATGCCACGAGCATTTAAATAAATAGACTCACCTTTTAGTGCAAATATCTCGCTAGGAGCTATATATTTTAAAGTAAGTTTATCTTCGGGTTCGCCTTGTTCCCTTGTATAAACTTTTGTGCCAAGAAAAGCTTTTTGACTTGTTTCTGGCTCTTTAAATGAAGCGCGTATATAGGCTGCATTCGGTTCATCAACACGAACAGTAAGATTCTCATAATCACTCTGTGCAGCAGGTAACCCTTTAATGAAATCTTTATTTTCATCATACAAAGCCATGTTCAAGGTAATTGATGAACTACCACCTGTGTAAGTGAAAATGTCGCCATTTGAACAAGGGATAAAGTCAGTAGCACCCCAGTTATTAGCAATTTCAACAAATTCACCACTTTTTGAAATGTAACCATTCATTAAATCATCAGAAAAATCATGATTAGGTTTACTCAGTAAGTATTTGTTTATTTTTTCAAGCTCGTTGGATATTCCTGATATTTGGTTTTTATCTACAAACGTGGTGACTCGTTTAAATGAATGAGGTTGTATAAATGATGCGCTGGCTCTAACAAATTTTATTGCCGGATTCGTTACTTTTAGGCTGTGTTCTTCACCCGCTAAAGTATTGGTTAATAAAACCTCCACAAAATTCAAACCGTCATCAAAACCAGCAACTGATGAAACAAGTGATGAAGACTGACCTGAATATGTAAATGCATCATCTACTTTAACAGCAATAAAGTCAGACACTATCCAATTTTGCGCTGTAACTAACTCACCTTGAAGATTTAAATACTTCCTTTGGTTGTTCATATCATCAAATGCTTCAACTTCATTTTTAGATATTGTTCTGCTCACAGTATCTAATAAATCGTCCAAGCCTTTTACATTTTTTGACTCAATATCTTGCTCTACGGTCAAGGTAAAATCATTGCCAATTACGTTACAAGCACGAATATATGCGGCGCTTGGGAAGTGCTCAGATATCAAAACAACTTCACTCGTAGTTTGGTTGTTGTAATAACCCAAATAATTATAACTAGCATCATAAAATGCGATGCTAGCTACTGAGGTATTTTGACCTATCAAGAGTAATGCATCACGAACAATGTAACTGCTATTGCTTACAGGAATGTAGTCTGTACACTCCCAGCCCGATGCGCTAAATTGAGTACCATCAGCATATTTAACAGCTTGACCTTGTATTGCATTTTCAGCTTTATTTCGAGTCAAACCAAAAAGATGATCCAATGCTGAACTAGACTGTGTTAGCTCTTTACTTACATTGGTCAAACGATCATACGGACTTTTTACCCATGCGCCGCCTTTATAACCGTACAAACCATTGTTAAGCTCTAAACTGTCATCCCAAACTTCAGCTAACTCGCTATTGGCTGGAGCACCAAATGCATCAAGAGCTGCTTTATTTTCAAAAGATAAACGGCCTTGAACCATTGCCTGAATAGCTGAAAAATTATCTCTAATGGCCTTTGATATACTATCTTTAGTTACACCATTCACTTCGACAGTTTCATCTTCTGCACCCGCCAATATTGTATTCAACTGGTCTAATAAGACCTCAAGCTCTGTTACTAAACTAAAAAATGACATTTCTAATTCTCCTGGTATGTATCTAAAGCGTCAGAAACGCCATTAACAAATTCATCTAAGGTGTTTGGTTCTAATAAGCTGTTAGCTGTGGCTTCCTCACTCACTACCTGCCGCTCTTTGATTTCGATATTTGCGCTATAACTCCAAAACCCGCCATTGAAACTGCATGACTCCAGCGGGCTTTGTTTAAAACGTACATCGTGATCAATTAAGCCTTGGGGTGTGCGAATTGGCATAACAAACCAGTTAACCGCATCGTTGGTACCGTGTTTCACAAACCCTTCTAAAATAGCTGCTTGCTCATCCTTCAGTTTCCACGTTGCAGCCATTGTCGTTGGCACTGATTGAAAGCGCTTGCGCTGCCGAGCGCGGCCGCTTGCCATTTCAGTTCTTAATAAGTTAGGGTTTTGGGATAGTCGGTGAGTTGAAACAAGGGGAAGTTTTAGGTCTTTGGGGTATCGAACTAACATAATTAGAAACCCTGCCTTTGTAAGCCATAGGTATTTTCAAGAACGGATGAAGCTTCGCCTCCCTGGCGAATACTCGTCACAAATATGTTGATAACTTCTTCACCTGATGGGCCTGAACTGCGTGTTGTCGAACCTGCTCTACTCGCATCTTCAAACAAGTTCACAGTTACATTTGCACCTAGTGATTGTCCCTTACTGTGGTCAACAACAGTTTCATTACCATGTAAAATGGCATGGAAACCACCTTTACCATCAACACCACCATAACGTGGTAAGTTACCTGTATAACCACCACCATCGAAAGAAGCTAACGTACTTGCAGCTGCAGTTGTTGCGGCTGCTGCTAAAGGTTGTGTTACAGCTTCTGCAGCAGCTGCTGCTCCGGGTGCCATTAAGTAACCTACATAAGGTATCGCAGCCGCTGATGCGTAAGAGTTTATTGCTGCTAAATGTGCTCCAGCTTGGGCTTGTCCTGCAACTTGTGTTAGATAGCTAACACTTTGAGCTTTACCTATTGTTGACTCTAGAGCCCATAACACTAATCGTTGTGTACCAATCTCAACCAATGACTGAACTACTGCTTTACCAAAGCTAGATGCGATGCTTTTAACTAAATTCCCAAACCCTTTCCATTCAAATATTGCTTGTGTGATATTACTAGACATTGTCTGGCTGAAGTTCGTTAATGTGTCAGCCCATAGTTGGTCTGTATTTTCTGCTGTTGTTCGAACTGACTCCATGTAATTGGACCAAAAATCCGAATTCTGTTCTGCTAACTGCTCTTGATGTTTACGCTCAGCTTCCTGCCTCTCCCGCAATTGCTCTTGTTTAATCAAAGTTACTTTTTGCTCATGCTGCAATTCAGCTTGCTCACGTGCTACTTTGTATTCAGCCTCAACAACCCTCATTTGCTCAAGTTGCTCTTTGAGCTTATTAACCTCTGTGAGGTCTAAGTCATTATCACTCGGGTTTTTAAGACTGCTAGATTGAATTGCTAACTCTCTAGCTTTTGCTATCTTTTCTTCTAGCTCTGCGACATTACCGAAGGATTTTTCTAATTCTTGATATTGCTTATCAAGTCCATCAATAAATCGCTTATATTTTCGTTCTTCAAGTTCAATTTCTTTGCCTTCCATTTCAAGTTGCGCATCATAGATTTTTCGGTATTGGTCTCGCACTGCAGAAACCATTTTTCCCGTCTTCTCAGCTAATGCTTTTTCATCACCAACAGGATCGTTGACACTTGGCTTTTTGATATTTTTTGCTGCAGCAGCATCCCATTTTTTTTGAACATCATCCCACCATCCTTTAATTTCCTCTGATTTAAGCGGTTCCATCATAGATTTATGGAAATCTTCTTTCGCTTGAATAAGGTTATCGAATGCAGTTTCACCTATTTCATCAAGCGCTTTAAATCCTTGCGCTTTACCTAGTTTATTTAATTCGATAAGCGACTTTTTAGCTGACTCGCCAATACCAGGAATATGTTGAGCAAGCTCCAATACTTTTCTGAGCGGAAATAAAATGCCATTAGTCACCCTATTAGCAAAAGGTACAATTCCTTTATTAACCACAAATGCCAGCCCTTGCCATAGAGCTGCTGAAAACCCCATAGCGGCAACCTTTGCGCCTTTAAATAATATACTTATGCCTTGCACACCATTGGCCATAACGCCAATACCATATGTCACTTTACCAATAACTTGCTGGGCGAGTTTGCCGAAGCCACCGGCTTCTTTTGCTGTTTCAACGAAAAGGTCTGATAAGGCACCAACAAGAGGAGCAGTTTCGGTGGCTAATTTTGTACCAAACGATGATAAAAGCTTTTCTGCTCGGTCAAATGAGTCATTGGCCATTTCAACTTTTGAGGCATCGATTCGACTAAATGTAATACCTAACTCTTCTGCTTCAGTGATCATGGCAGCAATACCATCAGCTCCTAAGTTAAGAGTATTCAGTAATTTCACCCCCTCAGAATCAAATAGCTTTTGAGTTAAAAATACTTTTTGACCTTGCTCGTGTATGCTCTTCATTTTTTCTGCAATGAGTGCAAATTGTTGATCAGGGCTTTTATCCTTTATCTCATCAATTGAGATCCCCAATTGCTCAAGCGCGACTGCTGCCTCACCACTTCCCGTTGCTGCAACTTGCCCTATACGTCTGGTCATTCGCTGTAACCCCATATTGAGGCTTTCTGTGCTCGCACCGGTTTGATTTGCAGCATGCTGCAAACCAATTAAGGCTTCTGTTGATATACCTAAGCGGTCTGCCGTTTTTGCTTGTTGATCAATAAACTCAGCTTGTTTCTTATAAATCGCCGCATATGCAGCAATACTTACTGTTGCAAATCCAGCAATCGTTTTACCTGCCATATTTGAATAGGTGCGAGTCTTAGCTGCAAATAGCTTTGTTTGGTCAGATACATTTTGAATAGAGAGCGTAAACTTTTTATTTGCTTCTACTGACTTATTAAACTCTGTACGGTGCGATCGGGTATCAGCACTTAAAATGACTTTGTGTTCATTGGCCATGATATTTATCCAAACAATTGGTAAATTTCTTCCACCGTTTTCTCACGCTCTTTTGGCCGTTCAACAGCGCTAAGCATGAAATCATTTACGGATTTTATATTTTGTTTATTGGAGCTGAGATAGTTTGTGACTAGCGCTCTAAGCGCCGCTAACTGAAATTCATCAACTTGTGCACCAAAAGGCTCAAGCTGAGCAAATTGCTGCCACTCTATAAATTGAGTTGATGACATATTAAAAAGCATGTCATCAACATTGGTTGCCCCGTTTTTTTGTGCCAACCGCAGGGCAAATCTACGGTTCGGTTGGCCTAAGAGGGGTTTGCGTCTAAGTCTTCTTGAGTTGGTTGCTCAACTTCTTCTAGCTGGGTGTCAGTTTCTTTAGGAATAAAACTAGGCGTTATCCAATCGATACCTGAAATAGCCGCTATTTCGTCCAAAGCAGGTATAACTTTTGAGTGAGGTAGTGTCGCCAAATACATAAGGTCAACATCATTTTGCCAATCAAAAGGCATACGTCCATTGCCCGTTCTCAATGACATGGCAAGCGCCATATACCTAAGCCCCATTAATTCACGAGACTTAGTAGCATCATCAGTATCTTCTGTTTGGATACGGCCTAACATGTCATGAATGATCACATAATCACTCGCGCCTAACTCCACGATAAAAAAATGACCAAGCTTTTGCTTGGCCACTAGTCGGTGTTTAAAGTTCGGGTCAACTGGCATTGCTCGTTCTGCAAGCCATCTTTTAAGCCATGCAATCATAATTATGCCAATGCTGATTCGTCGATAGGGCCGTCAACTTTCACCTTAATTGAGCGTTTTACATGCTCACCAACAGGTGTTTGGTCGCCGACTTCAGTAACCAAGCATCGGAATGACTTTGACTTACTAATTGGCGAAGGAAACTGAAGCTGTAAGTACTCTTTCGTGCCGTTATCTAATGCATCAGCAATCTCTTCCATATCACTGTTGCCTGGCTCATATTTAAAAACAAAGGTGTATTCACCGCCATCCTTTAAGCCGTAGTCATATTCTTTGTAATCATGCTCAGCGCCATAGGTGGTGTTTTCATGTGTCTCAGCGGTTTTGGCGCCCGGCTGAAGGTCAACAATATTGGCAATCTTTTCGCCATAAGCTGTGCCGTTATCAGTTGAACGATGTAAAGTTACTTTATTGCCTAACATTGTTTAGTCCTCGTCTTCATATTGAACTTTAAAAAATAAGGTAAGGGATGCAGTTAATGATTCAGGGTCTCGGTCGTACTGAAAACCGACTCTGTAAATAGCATCGACCAAGCCATTTAAGGTGTTATCAGCTCGAATGACAGCTTCAACCTGGCTAGCAAATACATCTAACTCTGTATCCTGCTTACCATTGCTATCTATAATTATTTCAATTGATAACTGCGCATTGGTGTCAGTATCATCATCAAAATCCCTTACAGACTCACCGCTATCAAAAAACACCGCACTGCATGGCAGCTCTTCTGTGTAAAATTGGGCTGGTCTAAAATCAAACGTTGCTGTAAAAAAGCCAGCTATCAATTGCTTGATGCTGGCTCTAATTTGTTGTCTGGTTGCCATAATTATTTTCTTAATATTCGCGTGTAACGTTTATTTATTTCTTTAGCCAACTCACGGCTATATCGACGTTCAAAGCGCGCTCGCGCATTTTCAAGCCCTCTTTTCACTTCTCGGTGTACAAAGCTTTTTCCAATTTCAGTGGGTTGAAGTGGGTACCTTTTCTTACCATAACGTTTAACTCCCACCCTCTTACCGTATTTGCTTGTGACAATAAATCCACCATCCCATTCATAGGGCCCTAAACTCAAACCGGTATCGGTTTCTTTTGCACCGGCAACAACAGCATTAATCGCGCGGGTCCTTGCAGTAATGATAATCCGCAATTTTTTAGGGCTTGCACGGCGTGTTGATGTACGTTTTCGTAGCACCTTCTGAGGTACGCCTAAAGCAACGGCAGACTCTTTAACAGCTTCTTTTCTAATTGAGGTAAGCCCGCGATTCAGAACAGATTGAACAGCACGATCGCCTTCTTTGGTGATGCGCTTTAAATCTCTGTTTAATTCGTTCATCCCATAAGTAAGCTGTTTATGGTTTATATTAATAATGGTCATAATTACCCTGGTACCACTATTAGGTGAGTAACGTCGCCATGCTGGCGCTTAGTAACATACTTGTATAACTTCCCTGAAATGGTCAGTGTATCGTGACGCTGCAGATTAAAACCGGCACTCTGGGGAGTGATAAAAATATGCTGGCTTGAGTCAACATCAGCCCATTGATATGCATTGATATCTAAAAACCCGATAACCTCAATGCCATCAATTACACTAACATCAGTAAAATCAGCAAAAAATACATTAGTCAGATCTGCATTAAGGTCATCGGAAAAGCTCATTTATTCTTCACCCTCTGGACCAAATGCAGCATCAAGATCTGCATCTTCCGACGAAGGCTCTTTCACCTGGGTGGTGACTTTATCATTTACAATTTCGCCTTTACTTGCATTCACAAGCTCTTTAGCCAGTGTTTCACGAATCGAGATAATCGTTGGTTTCTTTTTATCTTTGCCAGGATAAATACTTTCACCATTGATACGAATACCGCGGTCAACGCGGAAGTTAACTTTTTTGACTGTTTGCTTTGCCATGATTTATACCTTTTTAAAAAGTAAAAGACGCCAATTGGCGCCTTATTACAGGGAGATTAAGAGCCGTAGCTGAATGCTTGGGCGTGACGAACCGCAACATCAACGTCTTGGAAAAGACGCATTACTAAACCACCAGATTTAACTTTAGTGGCGCGGTCAGGTACCACATCAAGCGCTCCCCACATACCAAACATAAGCTGTGAGAAGTCACCAAATAAGATTGAACCTGCATCCATTTGAGTACCAACGACACCTTGATAACCATTTACACGGTTATCATCACCCCACAAGAACTTAGCTGTTCCTGCTGCCTTTTCTGTGGTTTTTAAAGTGCCACGCATACTTGGGCGCATTAAGTAAGCCATGCTTTCTGAATCTGCATTTGCTTCTGCTACATCAGTTTCAAACTCAACAATTTTTGCCCAGCTAACGCCACCGGTTAAATCAACTGCGCCAATGCCTGCAGTGTTGATAATACCTGTTGGCTGATTCGCAGCACCGGTACCTTTAATACCAGCGCTATCTAATGCAAGCGCTAAACCTTCCATAATATCGTTACGAACCAACGCTTCGATATCAGGGGTAGATTGGATCATCATTCGGCGTGTCATTGGTACTGCAGTAGCAACTGTATGCGGTGACATTTGAACTGTTGTAAAGCTAAGATCTGAATCAGTAGCTTCACCATCTTCACCCACCCAATAAAATGTCGCTGAGCCAGCATGCTTAGGAATATCTAAGTTACCTACTAAACCACTCATATATCGAGCACCTAAACCGCCAAGCATTGCTTTTGCCCGTAAAGCTTCAATAAACAGTTCACTGTGTAGCTCAGTAGCAATTAACTCGGCACCCTTACCAGCGGTTCCAGCAGCCTGTTGGCGCATAAGCATCTGACGCTCTAACTGCTGACGAATACCAAAGCCCAATGCTTCCGGGCTTACATAACAACCATCTGGGTCTTTACCTGTCCGCTCAGCAATGGCATTTGATAGTTCACGCTCTAGGCCAGCTTGCTTAAAGTTCCCAGTTGCAACCGCACGGAATAACTTAAGAACGCTATAACGCTGCAGGTCCTTTTGCTCAACCCCCAAGTCAAACACTGTTGACTGTGCATCAGGTGCATTACGCTTGTTTTGTAGCTCACGTAATAAGGCCGAATTAAACTCTTCAAACGATTTACCATCACGGATACATTCGTTCGCAAGTGTTTCAGCACCATATTGAGAACCGGTCTGCGCTATACGCTGAGCATCATTTACTGGGGCACTAAATGGTGCTTGTTGCTGTGAGCGCCGTTGTGTTTGTTGATTAGGAGCCGGAGTTTGACGAGTTTCATCTTCTGCCGGGGTGATGTCATCTAGGATTTCGTTCTCATCCATTTTGATTGCCTCTCTGATATTGACATTATTGCTATTTTCATCTGAACGACCCACCCCGACAGTGGGGTCGGCTGGTACAGAAACGGAAGATATTTCCATAGGTTGCCACTTGGTGATCCGATAATGCTCGTTATCACCTTCTCGCTTGGTTAGCGTGGCTTCTAAAATGCGGTAACCAACACTGATATTGGTACGTATGCTGTCTTGCATATCTATCAGTAATTGTTCACCTAAAGGATTTCGCGATAGTTTTATTTCGGCGTAGCCTCGGCCATTTTCTACCCAAGCCTTAGTGATTACGCCTCGTTGGTCTTGCCAATTGTGATCACATAAAAATGGGCCATTTTGTTCTATTCGTGATAAATCAACTTCACCTACCTCATGACCCAATGTTTCAAACCAGCCCCAGCGTTCAACTTCGTACTCACTTGAAAATGAAATTGTGACTGTGCGCTCTTCAACATTGATGCTGTCTTGCTCAACTTCTGCAAAACGATAGGCAATAGGACACTTACCGCCGACCAACATGTCACGGGTAATTTGATTAACTTTCATATTATTCCTCGTCTTCTTTTGGAGGGGGTTCGTTGGCCTTAACCGATGAGCCTTTGATCAGACCGATAGATTGAGCTAATTGAATGTTGTCGCCCATTAGCTCTAAGAAGTTTTGCCAACCCTCAGCGAGTTCTTGCGGATCAAGACCTTTGTCTTGAAGAACTTCCATAGGGTTAACAGTGAAGTTTTTATAGCTTTCTGAAATTGCTTGTTCGTCTTTTAATGGGTCAACCCACTGCCACCGACGGCCATAAAATTGATAATGATTTGCACGCTCTAGATCATAAGCATACAAACCTTTAATTTGATTTCTAATGAGCGCGTTACGAAGCCAGCGCTCATAAATAACATTCTTGATTTGGCTGATATACCACCCTTGCAAGCGTTTCCAATGCTCACGGTCTTCAATGACAGCTTGCCTTAAGGTTGACCAACTAACACCTTCAAAGTCGTTTGCTAGAACATTGTAATTTGCATCTACCCCACTTGCTGCACCACGCAAGATTGCTTTTTGAAAATCACCTGTTGAATCATCAGGCATGTCAAAGCGGCTTTCTCTGGCTTTGAAACCATCTGGTACCACATTACTTTTACCTGGTTCGAGTTCCTGAATAAACTCGCCATTCTCCCAATTTTCGTCATCTTCAGGAGGTGGCTGATCCGGGTCCCGCTCATAAATAAGCATATTGCTTGCACCGACTCGTGCACTAACAAGTGTTGCTTCACGAAAACCACGAATGTCATGCATATCTAGTAGCGACGCATGGGCCCAGGGCACGCCTCGTGTTTGACCTGGGCGCCACATAGGGAATGGCAATACAATCTCATCTGCAGGTACCCGAATATATCGTCTACCGCCCGTAGACCACGTATATTCACCTGGATGATTGGTAAGAATATGGTACGCAAGGTGACGACCAAAGCCGTCCTGCTCAACCCCCATTTTAATTACGTGGCCATTAGACAGGACTTTATAGAGATTAACATCGAGCAAATCAGCTTCTATAAGCTGAAAAGCATAACCAAACTTATTAGGTGCGTTGTCTATATGCCTGATCAACATATCACCGTCTTGGCTGACGGTCTTCGCTATCAATTGGTCAGCTTCGGTCATATTCATACGACCAGATATTTCGCAAAAACCTTTACGACAAAACTCTTTATAAGCTAACTCGACAGATTTATTCGCATCCTTATCAAGCTCTCCTTGCGCATTTCGTATCTGCGATTGAAGACGAAAGCCCTTATCCCCGACAATATGCGTTTGCACCATGCCAAAGTACTTCTTGATATATCCAACGTCCTCACCTGCAGATCGACTTGCAGCTCGTAAGCGCTCCACATCTCTTCGCAAGGTTTCATCAACACTTAAACCATAACCGATTGGGTTTTTAAACAAACGATCAGACTTAGATGCAGCATAGCGTTTTTGTGCCGCAATTTGTTGAGGTGATAACTTACGTGCAACTTGCTCTGGTTGTTCGTAGTCACGAACTTCAGGCGCTTGTTGCTGAGTGTTATCACCACGCCCCAGTATCTTATCCAATAAACCCATAATCTTTACCGAAACCTAATTGAACGTCGGCGAGAGATTTCACCGCGTGCTACTTTTTCGTTATGAACTTTCCAGGCATAGTCATTTTCAAACTTCTTTAGACTCTCAAATGGAATGCGCGACAAGCTACGACCGTCAATACTGTAGTTTTCATGATCAGTTAAAACTCGCCCTTCTAAGCGCTTACGTATTGCAACTAACATTTTTTCATTATGAGTTAATACAGTGCTTGTCTGAGCTGCCGTTGGATCAGCTTTAACTTCTATGCGTCCTTCATTTAACTGATAGTTCTCACCATGTAACGTTTGGATTAAATGCCAGGTGTAATGCCCTGCTTGAATAGCTGCGCTATCAGCTGAGCTCATGCTTACAATTACTTCGCCTGCGGCAAAGGTTGCATCAATTGATACTCGGTTTTGTTCTGACAAGAGAACATACTGAAATTGAGACACATCGCCTTCATCGCCAGTAAATTGAGCTGTCCAAACAACTTTGGTACCAGCAATGATGCTCTTTGGTTCTGACATAATTAATGACCTGAAATGAATCCTGAACCACGCCCAGCGCGCTGACTAGAACGCTTGGGCTTCGTTGGTTTCTTAACTACTTCTGTTTCTTCTTGCTGAGGTGCAAATAAATCTATCTGAGACAAGCGTTGCTCTAGCAAGTCCCAATCTTTAGGTTTTTTAGTGTGAACTTTTGTGGCCATTGCCGCATGCAATGCATAAACTTCGCAGTCTAATGCTTCATTTCTACGGCCTGACTTTACTTGCCAAATTCGAGCACCACGTAAGTTTCTTGATGGCGCTTTTATTTCCGATGTAACCTGCTCCCAATAATCGACTCGGGCATCTGAATAGCTGTGCATATAAGCACTTGTCCCATTTAGCCGTTTAGAGATCAGGTCTTTTGCTTTGTGCGTCCCAACCATATAAACCTGCACGCCATGTTTATCAGCTTTAGTGGCTTTACGCGCATTGTTATGGTCTAGCTTTTGTGGCAAACGAAATATTTCTCGCTTGCCGTTATCATGACTATCGCCCTTACCTGCCATAATTAAGATGCGGCGATGTTTAGCGCTACGGGTTCTTACCCAATGATAGACAGAGTGGTTCGTAGAGCCGTCTGATGAATCGATAGTTACTGCGCTTAAATGTAAGTTTGCAAATGACTCATGCTGAAAACCACTAAATAAGATCCCGTCCAATTCTTTCCAAACAGGGTCATTCTTATCTGCAGTATCGCCGGCTATTTCTCGCCAAAGCATTAGCCAGCTTTCTTCATTCCTGCCAAATGCCCTGATGATAATAGCAAGTCTGTCATGCTGAACATCGATACCAGCAGTCACAATCAGCCCACCTCTTGGGCAAACTAACTCAGGGTAGTCTTCCGCCTTTTCTTGCAACTCTTCATGGTTAAGTGAGTCTTTATCCTTGTACTCATAAGGCTTACCAAGCTTTGAGTTCTGAAAAACAATACGGCCATTTTCATCTCCTAACCTTGCTTCGTACTCAGCTTCTAAGTAATCACGAACAATACTGGCTATTGTTGAGCCTGGAATACATACGTACAGCTCAGACAAATCCTTAAAGGTTTCAACTACCCCGTCATTTTCAACAGTGGCTACCCAGCCACAAAACTCATCACCCGCCTCTTTTGCATTTTTGCAGGTGTTAAATATATTCTGCTGACGCTGCCAATCAGACCAGGCCGACCCACAATGAGGACACGCATATAAAGCTGATTCTGGTAAGTGACGTCCAAAGATGGGATGAACCGGGCCATCTTCTTTTTCGATCCAGCTCACATTTTCCCAATCAAGAATATGTGATTCGCCACATTCATGACATATGATCGGTAATACTCTTTGCGAACCTAAGTTAACGTAGTGCTCAACTTTTGATAGGCCAGCAACACTTGGGGTTCCACCTAACACAAACTTACGTTTTCTAAAGCGCTTGTTCCGTTCTCTTGCCAAGCGAATAGCATCACCTTGATCACCTACACTGTCATTTGTGTCATCGGGTTCTTCAACGACAACAACTGGCGAAGGTGTCGACTTAACGTTTGAAACAGAGTTAGAACCAAATACCTTAAGTGAACCACCAGGAAAGTTCTTTTTATTGTTTCGATTACCCGACTTACGACTTGTTGATACATCAACACGCTTTGCTAGCTCAGGCGTCGCCTCGACGCAAGGTGTAAATTTCTCTTCCATGAAGTCAGTCGCTTTAGAGTCTTTAGGGAACAGACCCAACATGCGGCTTGGTTCAACACATATATTTTTAGATAACCACCCACATAACAGCATGGTCCAGCCAATTTGAGCGGCTTTAGTTAACCCAATGAACTCAACATGCTCATTATCTAAAGCATGCATTACGCCCCAAAAGTAAGGAACAAAGTCAGCGTTATATAAACCTGAAAAGTCTGAATCTTCAGCTGGTAGCCTAAAGTAAGTTTCTAACCACTCTTTTGTTGGTAAGCGCTCTACTGGCAACCACCCATCAGCTACCTCTTTGATAAGATCGTCAAGATTGGAACTGGAAATCTCCAATAACTCGGCAGGTAGACTCAACGATTCCATTAATAGATTCACGGTCTATCGATACCTCATACTGATCTTCAATAAGTGCAATGATTTTATCCACTGAGTTTTCATATTCAGACTTAGCAATAATGGTCCACTGGTCCATTGCATCGCGAACTTGAGTTCGGTCTAAAACAAGTTTGTGTTCTTTGAAAAGTTCAAGTTCTTTCATTTGCGCGCTAGCGATTGCTTCGCGCGTTTTTGCTTCATCAAGCTTTTGACGATGAGTCGTTGGCGTGCGCCCAGCGGCTTTTTCGCGCAAGTCGCGAATATATGCCAAACGAATTTCTTCCAATGAATTTACTTTATGGTCTAGCTTCAAACGTGAGAGCACATCACGAAGTTGTCGCTCTGAAATATCCAGATGTTCTGCAATTTCAACTTGATTCAATTTGAAACCTAACTATCTAATATCAATGAAAAACCGGAACCCCCTTATAGGAAGTTCTAGCTGTTAAAAATTCGCGAGTTTTGCTTCGTATACAGGGTATTGCTCAAAGGACCCGTGAATATATTTTTCAATTGAGCAGAGAAATTAATTACCATCTGAATCAGCCTGGCATAACAGCTGTGCATGGTCGCTTTGTTGTAGCGCTTCCATTCTTGCTCGATGGAACTCTCTATCATCTTCATGCTTACGCGCTTCACGTTCGTCACGCTTATGTTGAAACCACGCATTAACTAAGAATGTTAATGCTGCGAATATAATCCCCAGTAATATAGCCCACTCATTCAAGCTAAATATCCCTCCAGCTGCAGTGCCTAAGCTTGCGCTGTAGGTCGTTACACTGACGGCCTTTTGCATAGCTATATCACTTGTTTCTATTCGCATTGTTCCACTCTCGCGCTCTTAATAACTGCTCATTGCAGGTATCAATAACGGTCTCTAAATATACTGTGTACTGACTGTGGGATGTATTATCTCCAACAGCTTGAATACTAACCTCACAAGGCTTAATGAACTCGTTAGGCATCTGCACAAACACATACTCAGTTTGTACGACTGTTTTGATTACAGGCTCTAGCGTTGGCGTACTTGAACACGCTGATAACAGCGCTAGGCACACAGTCATTAGCCCAGTTTTTAGTTGTTTCATTAGTCGATAGCCTTAATGCATCAAGTTGTGAGTTAGTTGTTTGAAGCTTATTTTCGATAGAGGTAAGTTGTGCTTGGTGCTTTGCACGAATTTGTTCTAGTAAAGTGCGCTCTTTTAGCAATCGCTTATTTTGCTTCTCAGCATTCACTAAGTTGTTAGCAAGCATCTCAACCTGATTCTTATAGCTCTGAATAGTGCCGAGTAGCTGTTCGTTACTATCACGCGCTTCATCAAGCTCAGCGCTAACGCCCAAATATCGAAACACTGATATCGCAAGCATTACACCCAAGCCTGTAAATAATACCTTGTTTAAACTAAACATCACTAAGCTCGCTCAAGCATAACTGGCGCTCTGCTTCACGGCGCTTAATTAAGCCTGGTAACTTCTGGCCATCAGCGTAAACCCAACGCGATAACTCATTACACGCTTTCACTCGTTGGTCATTGTTCAAAAGTTTTAATAACGTGCTACTACGAAAATTCCCAGCACCCACGTTGTAATGAAATGACAAGTAAGCAGCATGTTCGCTTGCTGACATTGATACGCTAACAGCTCTTAGCAGCTGCTTGTTATGTTCACCTAAGTCTTTAGCAAACAAACTTAAACATTCGTTCTCTGTGTAGTTCTTGCCTAGCTCAGCTGTCGCTGTGTGGCCAAAGCAAGCGGTAACCACACCAACAGGATCGACATAGCCCGTTCTTACCTCACCTTCAAACTGTGCAATCGTAACGCCTGCAAGCGCAAGTACGCCGGTAACACCAGCGGCTAATAGCTTGTTTACTTTCATAAGGGCCTCAAACGAAAAAACCCGCTCAGGCAAAGCCAAAGCGGGTCAACAACAGGAACGTGAGCTAAAAAGCAGAAACAAAAAAGCCCAAGGCGTTAACCTCGGGCTTTATGTTGTAGCTTTGCTAAGCTTACCTGAATTAGTATAGTTTCTGTCTAGACAAAAGCAATAGTTTCTGAAAAAAAAGATCTAGGCCGCTTTGATAAGATCGCAAGCTACCCAGCTAACTATCTCACCCACTATCGAAGATACCTTATCTTTATTAATTTTAGTGCTCTGTGCGATCACTCTACAGCTCAGACCCAAGCTAAAGTACTGGCGAGCAATAAGCGGGTAAGTAGGATCTAAATGCCGCATTCTCGCAATACTGGCATCAAGCACCTGCGCATAGTCATCTTTAATCACTAAAGGGCAACCGTTAATGTCTAGCTTCACTGAACGCGATGTAACAAGGTTCTGAGACTTAAGCGTTGGTAAGTTCTTCTCTCTCGCCCAAAGCCCCCATTGTGCTAAATCATTCTCAGCTTGTTCTCTCAGATCTAATTGCATCTTACATCCCCGCCGTATTGCTAATAACTTTAAAACTGTTTTGGTCACCCTGTTTTTTACCGTGACCACCCACCGTGACCGCTACAACCCTTATAAATACTACTATGGTCATACTGGTCATAGTGGTCATAGTGTTTTTACATACATTAGGAAGTAACATTATTGAATAGAATATAGATATCAGATGCGTCCGCTCGCACGCGCGCGCGTATGTGTGCGTGAAAACACCGTGACCACCGTGACCACCGTGACCAATCCAGTAAACACGCGGCTTACAGAGGTCACCCCCTGCGGTCATGGTCATAGTAAATAGACTATCTAGCATCCCAAAAGCCCTCCGGCGGGTAATAAAAGGCAGGTCGTTTGCCATTTACGCGCTTTTTCTTTTTCTCAAAACCAAGGCGATGCATAATTTGGCCAACACGTTTTTGTTCAGGTGGACGCATAGCATGTGGGTCCATACTCAATGCTTCCCCCATAATGTCAGCGATTGAATAATCAACACGTCTGTTCTTTTGTAGCCAATCATAAATAAGCCCCTCCCATACATCAGAGTCAAACCTATCTTCCTGTTGCTCTTCAAACAGGTGTTTGTATTCATCAGTAGGCCACCAAGGTGTACCCTCATTTAATAAGTGAACAGCCTCGGCCCATAACTGATCTCTATCTCGCCTTATGGCCTCTTGGCAAATCTTTGTACACATCACAGGCCAATAGCGCCGGTTTCCCGTAGAGTCTTTTAAATACCTATCTTGGTTTGTGGTACCAATAAAAACACATTGCCTCGGGAATTCTTGCACCATACGCCCATAACTGGGGCGATACCGATCCACCTGCGAACCAAAGAACTGTTTAGCTTTGGTGTTCTCTGCCTTATTAAACGCATCAAGCTCTGCAAGTTCAATTCCCCACATCCCCTGCATTTGTTGAAACGTATCTTTTTCACCTAAAGCCATTGGGGTATCAGTGAACCAATCACCAAATAGGTTGTGGCACATTGTCGATTTACCCAACCCTTGCAAGCCCTCTAAAATCAACACCGAGTCAACTTTTACAGGTGGCCGCATTACCCGAACTACAGCAGAAACCAAAAAGAATGTGCCAACCATAGCCGCGTAATCAGAGTCTTCTACACCTAAATAATCATGCAACCACATAGCCACTCGCGGCTGACCATCCCACTTTATTGACGTTAAATAGTCCTGAACAGGATGAAAGGCATGCTCTTCTGAATGAACCAAAATAGCACCAAGTACATCACTGGGTTTGGGTGTAAAACCATAGCTTTCAGATAAGTAAATACGTAAGCGCTCGGTATCGGCATCAGTCCATTCACCAAGCTTTGCCATTTTAAACGGTGGCAACTTACGCTTAATGATCCGATAGCTAAAATTGCAATAACCTAAAACACCATCAAAAGCAGGATCATGTTCTAAAACCAACTTTGTATTACTGATATTCGCTTGCGGATTGCCAGCATTCGTTCTTTGGAAAAGCCGTTGCCACGGCTCATCCCCCAGTGAACGCTCCCGCGCGTCAGCGTTTTTCGGCGGAGGGTTATCACCATCATTAGCGCTAGGCTTATCAACAACAGCAGATAGCTGCTTTTTAACCTCAGCTAAACCAGCACTTACATGTAAGTCATTCCAATCTGTTAAAGAACGTGAGGCCATCAAGCAGCCTCCTTATTTAAAATACCAGAAAAATCTGGTGCAGCAACAAGGCCATTAACCGCAGCTGCTGCTTCATTCGCTTTAGTAATACCAGGATTACCCTTCGTATTAACGTCGTTATCTGCACAAAACAAAAAGGTCTTATCTTTTAGCTTTTCTGCAAATACCAAAGCCACAGGTAACAAATTACCCGCATCAAGCGCCACCGCACACGGCCAACCAGTCGCCATATGAATGCTCGCCCCCGTTGCATACCCTTCACAAACAGCCAAAATATTACAGCTATTTGCTTTACCAATAAAATGAAACAGCCCTGATTTACGACCATGCTTTAAAAATAACTTGGTACCAGTATTGTTGATTACTTGGATGTTCCAAATCTGCTTATTAATATCAATGAGGGGAATGGCCAGACTGCCACGCTTGATATGTAAAAACGAAAAGTCCCTACCTTCATCTTCGCTAGGTAAAGTATCAAAGAAGGCTTTTATCTCTTTACCACCTTCAACTAACTCAGTAGTAAAGTTATCGCGAATAATCAAAATAAACGACTTTTTAAAACCTAACACCCCATAGGCATTTACTTTTTTATCGCTTAAGTACTTATTTGATTTTATCGGTATAGTGAAGTTTTCAATAATGTATTTGGAAAAATCACTAATTATCCCATGCCAACGCTGGCGCGCGGCTTCATCCTCTGCTTCTTTCGCTTCGCGCTCTTTTGCTCGTTTAGCGTAATCAGCTTTGAGTTTGGCTTGTTGCTCAGCCGTCATAGGTTCACGGCTAAATGTAAAGCCCTTATCTTTAGCCATGCCAATTACAGTACAAATCGTAACACCGCCACCCGCTTTTACGCTGCGCCACATGCTTTTAACATCACTTGGCTTATAACGTTCACCGCCAGCGCTCCATGAATCAAAAATATCAAAGCCCGCATCAGCAAACTCATTTTTAATGCCCATAGCAATTCTAACCCAGGTATCACGATCTAAATTTGGGTCAAGATACTGCAAAGCATCTTGTACATCTTGTAGCGTTGCCTGCTGCATAATTAAAATTCCTGTTAAAAAACGCTTCCCTAAATTAGTATGTTTAGTGACCAAACCAACAAACTAAAATAAGGAAGCTAAACCATGTGTAAAATTAAATCGTTTTTATCAAAAGTACCGTCAAACCCACCGCACCTAACATCTGGCTTTAACCAAAGCTCATCAACATCAGCATCGCTTAACACCACATCATCTGGTACCAAATCGTAATAAGGCTGCCAATCATGTACACAAATGTATTTGCCAACAACGCCACCACCAGTGAAATCTGCTGTGCCTTTGAAAAGCTCGCGCCACGTATTCAAGGTTATTCGTTTGACATCGCCACGTTCAGCAAGCTTTTTCATATGGGCCTGATTGTTGACGGCAGAGCTGGCGGTTTCCTGCTGGGCAGAAGGCATACAGAAGGCCATATCTTCTTTATTCGTAACAATGGTGATAGATACACTATTTTTGGCGCAGTTGAAGGCGGTGAATTTGTTTTGAATCACGACGCCTCCATTAATAACAAACCCAGAATAAACGAGATTATTGACGACAGAGGTGATAACGAACCGCCACTTGACAGGAACATAAGAGAGTTTGCCAGAATCATAGATACTCGCGCTCAACCATTTGACAAATTTCTTTTGCTCGATGGTTCTCAAGCCGTAATAAGCAGATACGCCACTGCAAAGCATATTAGCGAACTCGAAAACCTCAACGAATCCGCCAACGCATTTACTGTTTCTGCACAATGGCCTATTTTGCTTAATCATAGCTCGCCCTCTTAAACTAAAGAGCTTGCGCGCGAAACTGATTAAATAGCTCATCACAGCTAATTAATTCGGATGTATATGGGGGTCTTAAAAACACTCCCTTGTAATTAGCATCACATTCTTTAGCGCCTTGCTCAGCTGATTCTTTTAAGTGAATTAGCAACTGATCTTTATTTGAAATCACATCTAAAGCTGACTTATTTATTTTCTTTGTTTGCATCTTATTAGCTCCTTGGGTTCCTGCTTATTCTATTTCAGGTGGTGAAAGGCTTTGAGGTAAAAGCGCTTCATAATTTTTAGAAAACACAGCTTGCACCATGTGTAAAAAGCTCTCTGTAGGGTAAGAAAATACTTGGATATGCATGTCAGATTTATGGAAATCTGTAATATGAAAGATCAAGTCGTTAGCTTGGTGTAGTTCCTCTATGCGCGTACTAACCAAGTTAGCAACATGCTTATCGAGTTTACTTAACGAACCTTGCAAGCGTTCAATAAGTGGAATAACAGCATCGTTATCAACACTAAAATCTATTTTTACGTCTGAGACCTGGGCCATAATTTACCTGTATAAAAAAACATATATTCGTTTAGCTAAATTCCCAGTTATTGATTGGCTAATCTAAAAGCTCAACAACACAGGAACCAAACCATGAAAACAATCCAATCAAGCAGCTTGTTTTGTATCCTCTGGCGGGTAAATGTCAGGTCTCAACTCATGACGAGAAACACCCGTCACTCTCTCAATCAAAATAACTTTGTCTGGGGCCACTTTGCCGGTTCTTAGCCAATAAGAGATATTTTGCTGGGAGCTCCCAATGGCCTTGGAAAGCTTTGTTTGAGCACCTGCTATTTTTATAGCTTTTTCAAGAGCAAGGTTTTTTGAGTTCATACTCTACCTCTAAAAGAAAATAAGTAGAGCATAAGATTACAAATATATTTGTTTTTTGCAACTAATATTTTTGTGGATACAGCCTACAAATTATTTTGTAACATTATAATTATGTGAATAACGTCAGGTTTATCATGAGTGATTTAGGCAATCGGTTAAAACAAGCGCTAGCATCTAGGGGTATAACGCAAAGTAAACTAGCTAAAGAAATTGGGGTCAGCCAACAGTCCATTCAGTATTTATCATCAGGTAAAGCTCGCAAATCAGGGCATACAGCTTCGATAGCAAGGGCCTTAAATATTTCTGTTGATTGGCTAGAAAAAGGGATTGGTCAAATGGAGGTTGATATTGACAATGCTTTACCTACATACAAAGTTTTATCGAGCATCCCATTGATAAGCTGGGTGCAAGCTGGCCAGTGGGCAGATATCCAGCTTGGAGAAATTGAGCAATTTTATCCATGCCCTGAAAATCATAGTCAGTACACTTATGCATTAGAAGTTAAAGGTGAGTCTATGTCACCTGATTACATCAATGGTGAAATAATATTTGTTGATCCTGAAGTTGAAGCAAGAAACGGTTCATGTGTAGTAGTTAGACAAAACGGCAATTCTGAAGCAACATTTAAACAACTCATAGTTGATGGAAATCAAAAATACTTAAAAGCACTTAATCCTAACTGGCCATCACCAATTATAGAAATGCTGCCAGATGCAACAATCTGTGGTGTAGTTATTGGAAGCTACAGGAAAAGAAACTAAAACGATAAGGGAAAAGGAAGAAATGTCATTAATTGAATGCAAAGAATGCAAAAAAGAGATAAGTAAAAAAGCAACTAAATGCCCACACTGCGGCGCTCCAGCCAAGAAAAAAACATCCATTTTTACTTGGCTTGTTTTAGTTATTATAGTTTACATAGTTTATTTGGCTGGAAAAAGTCCTTCACCAACAAGCNCTGTCAGTAGCAAGGAAAAAAGCCCAAGCCAAACAAAAACTGATACTGAACAAGCACCTGAAAACAANACCCCATGGACTTTAACTTCAGATAAAGATGANATGACTGGAGAATCAAGNGAGTACATGATTTCAGACAGTGTTTATCCAATTAGAAAAATGGATTTTCCTTATCATAATGTGAATGCAAGCCTAGTTGTTGCATGTGACAGTAAAAGAGAGTGGGCATATTTCGCGTTTAATACTTCCCCAAATCTTGCCAATGATGAGACACAAGATGGTTACAACTTGATCAACACTAGAATAAAGTGGGGCGAGCAGTTGCAAGATGCAATATTAACGCAAAGATGGAATTCTAAGTTCATTCAATTTCAAGACAGTAAAGCTGCTATTAATAATATTATGAAGTACAACATTGCGAGACTTGAACTACAGTGGCATGGTGAGAAACCTGCTCACTTTGATTTTTCGCTAAAGGATTCAAGCGCATCTATTCAAAAGCTACGAAACAAATGCTCTAGCTATTAAAGCATTACATCCATAATAAAACCGCCTCTACAGGCGGTTTTTTTATGCCTACAAATAAGTCAAAAAGNAAAATAACAAATATTTTTGTTTTTACATGTTGACTAAAAACAAATGTATGCGTAATTTAAATAACAAATAAATTTGTTATTTACTGATATGAACCCATTACGCACAGAAACTGGATACCAGCTTGACGATATGCACGTAAGTGCAAAGCCATATTCTCGCTTACCTGCACAGCAAGCACGTACGCTGCTGCTCGTAGCAAAAGGCCTAACACAGAAGTCTATTGCTGAATCATTGGGTGTAAAACCCACCACAGTTCGACAAGCCTGTAATGAGCTCAGCTTCAAATTTAACACCCATTCAATGCGCCAAACGGTACACCAAGCAATTAAGCAAGGTGTGTTGCGTTACACCATGTGCCTAGTGCTTGTGTTGTTAAGTGCAACTAATAGTGACGTTGAGCGCAGTTTTAGAACGATTCGAGTAACCCGAACTGTTCGCACCACCCGTTTACGCCGACTGCGTGAACTGCAAAACGACTTACTAGCAGCCTAAGGCCAAGGAGAGTGAATATGACCAAAGTATTTATATTCCCAACAGCACGCAATAACGCAGCAACAGCCCCGTTATTACACAAGCTAAAACAAGCTCAGCGCATTAGCCCTTTTGAATTAGTGGTGCCAGAGCTAAAAGCGGCAAACAACCCGCCGCCAGAGCCACCGCCACAAGCGGCCTAAAGCAAGGTTTCACAGTTCGCTGGTACGCACTTGCCCAACCAAACCAGCCGAGTGGTTGCCGTAAGCAACTTAAACAACACAACAGGAAAAGGAAAAAGCTATGTTAAACGTATTCACATCACTGGTGATCAACCAGCTCAAACAACGTATTAATTTCATGAACCAACGCATGCATGGTGAAGAGCTACGCATTTACGAGTCAGGTACCAAATACTGCCTAATCATTTTATTTGATATCAACAACCAAGTAGTGCTTGGTTCAATCGCCTTAAACGCGAGCGCCCGCCGTGATTTGTGCATGACTAAAGCCTTTTTAAGCCTGATTGAAAACACACGCATCCCAAAAGCAGTTTTGGCAGCATGAAACCCCTTAAGAAAGCTCTATCAGCAATGCTATTCATCACGTTATTAATCGCATTGCTGATTTTTGAACAGAACCTAGAAAGCTGGGTTTAACACCAGGATAAATACCATGAGTAATCACCCTTTATCAGTCGTAGATGCAATCGATAATTTAGTTGCAGCCTATAACCAAGAAGTTGCAGAGTTTGACCAAATGGTTGAAAACGAAGAGCAGCTACAAATACAAAATGACAAGCTTACTGCTTTGGTAAAAGACTATGAGCAAGGTGCTGCAGTTGTACTTAAAAATGCAAAAAATGCCGATCAACAGCTGTCGCAAGCACAAAGAGAACGCGATCAAGCATTAGCTAAAGTAAAAGACTTAACGATTACGCTAACCGCGTATAAAGAAATAGCTGGCACACCTAAGAAGCTACGCGACAGAATAAAAAGCTACAAAGACAAGCTAGAAAGCCAGCGCTTAGCGACTGAGCAACAAAAACGCCTTTATCATAGCGAACGCAAAACAACGGCCCAGCTTAAAACCGAAATAAGCGAACTTAAAAATCGTTTAGCGGCCGCTGACATAGTGCAAATCTACCGTGGCGATACCGACATTGTACAAACTTACCCATATCACATTGGTGGCATGGTCGAGGGCCATGATGCAAGACAAACACCACTACTCTACCTACACCAAAGTGGCCGTGGTGGTTTA
This sequence comes from Pseudobdellovibrionaceae bacterium, assembly GCA_002686065.1. Classification (GTDB taxonomy): domain Bacteria; phylum Bdellovibrionota; class Bdellovibrionia; order Bdellovibrionales; family UBA1609. Next base: position 26,909 of record NYZX01000004.1, read on the forward strand.
ATTATCCTCAACAAAGATGATGAAGCCGAATTAGTCGAAGCCCCTAAAGGCGGCTTGCGCCCTAAAAAAGCAACCTTAGAGCTCTGTGGTAATTGGTTACGCCGTGTTAAAGCCAACAACTGGGAACTAACAGCCACAGACCTACTTACGTTAAGTAATGAAGATGAACAGCTTTGAGCAAGCCACGCTTGAAACCTTGGCAAGCGCAAAAGCTAAAGACCAAAAAGAGATCAGCCGCTTACTAACTAGCAAAAAGCTTCAAAAAGAAGCCTGCCAACTGGTTAAAAAGTGGAACGATAAACGTCAACAACTGGGCTTAGTCCCTTGGACATAACAGGAAACACCATGAATACAGAACTCAACGATGTCATGCTCGACCTAGAGACTATTGGCCAACATTCTAATGCGGTGATCGTATCAATAGGCGCCGTATTCTTTAACCCTCTTACAGGCAATATTGGTGCAGAATTTTACCAAGTCATCGACATAGAAGATGCTATGAAATACGGCGAGGTAGATGGCTCAACACTTAAATGGTGGATGAAGCAAAACGATGATGCCCGTTCGATCTTTAACACCAACGACACCATGCCACTTAAAGATGCCCTGCTCGAATTCAACGAATGGATATACCAAATCGAAGGGTTTAGAAATCGTGTTGTTTGGGGTAATGGCGCCACATTCGACAACACCATTCTAACCAACGCCTACAAAGCCACCAATATGACTAAACCATGGCATTTTAGCAATGACCGTGATGTTCGCACCATGGTTGATGTTGGCCGTCGAGTACTCGGTATTGACCCTAAAAAATCAAATGCATTTAAAGGTAACCCACACAACGCATTAGATGATGCCAAGCACCAAGCTAAATACATTAGCGATATCTACAAACAGATATCACATTGCCATTCAATCTATTTGAAACAGTAACTTATGCACAAATTTAAGCGCAACTGTGTGGCCCAGCAAAGGGCCCGCATACGTCAATTCTATCAACATAAGAAACAGGCTGAGCAGGTAAAAAGGCCTAAACACACTAAGGAAGCAGCATGACATTACTTTATAAAACAAATGAAGATACTCCGCCACCGTTCAGCGGTGTTGCTTATTTTGAAAGGTCTTGTGATCCATTTCATCCTAAAAAAATACAAGAGGCGCTTGGAGCTAAAGTGGATAGCTCAGACGTTAAAGAGTCTGGTTGGATGGCAATTGATTGGTATGAAAACCCTATCGGGTTTATTCCCGATGGTACGGGGATCAAATTTCCAAAACCAGAGTTTGAACTGGCTCAAGGATATTTTAACGATGGTCGCATGTTTGCTTACCCAAAAAATGAGCATCTAAGTGAACTTAAAGCTCG
>NYZX01000005.1 GCA_002686065.1 Pseudobdellovibrionaceae bacterium
TCCCGGTTATGAATAAAAATGCTTTCCCCTAGTTGAAGCCCGAAAAAACCCGCCATTTGGGTCGATGACAATCGTGCCGGCAAGTTATTGCCATGGATACGAAGATCATCGAGCTCTAGGTTTTCCAATGGATCAATATAGCGGATCTTATTAAACGCGACATCAAGGCGTCGAAGATGGCTAAGCTCAGCTAATGGCTCTAAGCTTTGAATATAGTTATGGCGCAGGTCGAGCTCTTCAAGTCCGTCCAATGTCTTTAGTGCATCGATATCGAAAATCCGATTCTTTGACAATCGTAGNACTCGTANNTTCTTTAAGTCTCGCAGTGGATCGAGGTAGCGAATATTTTTANCTCGAAGATCCAGTTCAACCAATGACGTTAAGTTCCTTTTCAAGATCTCACAGCTGACCACCTCGTCGGGCTGAATTCCGCTGGCGCGCTTAACTTCCTCGATGATCGCATCCGTCGTTGGTTTACGCTCTGGCTCCAGCTCGGGAACCATACANTAGTCATAAAAACGCAGCGTGCGCTGAAAATCACTTTCTGCGACGGGCGAGAGTTTCGACTGATTGGCTTCGATATGACCCAAACACATTTTGGGGCTTTCAAAACAAACTTGAGCCATATCCTTCAGTGTATTGATATTCGCTTCAATCTTTTTCTGTAGGTCNACATACTTCGAGCGGTCTTCATCTGTCAGATCTGTCCCCAGCAGAAGGTTGGCGCGCTCTACAAACATGACCTGATCTAAGTAATCCTCAAGAACCTGCTGTCGCTGTCGAGCGATTTCACGGTCAACCACTTGGCTCGCTTCGAAAAACAGACCGTCGTAGCCAGATTGGTTATACTTTTTGGTCTTAAATCCCATTACGGCATAACCAGAAAGGGTCAATGGATTGACCTGCCCCTGATCAAGCTTGAATTGCCCACGAAACCCGTCTTGCGAATCCGAAGCATAGGCTGCAAGCTGACTGACCGCCGAGCGACAGGCTTCTCGGTTAGAAATACTACAGTTGATAAATGCCAGATTACTATCTGAATCACTTCGACTGAGAACAGCAGGAAGCTGTGTCGGGTCTCCGCCAAGCTGGTAGGCACTAATCGATACAGACATTTTTTCAGAATATCTATCGAACACAACATCCATACTGCTGCTAGCGCTTAATAGATCGATAAAATCCACTTCAGCATCAGCATTGAATTCGGATTTAAATTTTAGATTCTTAAACCTGAAATTTAAATTAATGATTAGCTTTGCCCCTAGGTCGATCTGCGAGACCCAAGAATCTCCACAGTTTTCATAGGTGACGGCATTTTTTCCTCGGGCCGCATACTCCTGACCCTTGGCTGATAATCGAGTTCTTAAAGGTCGAATGGAGGGACCCACGGCATCGACCGCAAATCGAAAGGTCTGTGTGTATTCGGTCGTTGCTGTATCGACCAAAAATTCTGTTTTAGCGCTAGCGGTGATTACCTCCAGGCTAAGTTCTCCACCAGCTTCGATGTTTAGCATCTGCTTTAAATCTTTGAACTGTATTTCTGAGTCCACGCGTAAACGCGAGTCCTGCTCACCTCGACTGATAACCAATTCGTTACGATCCTGCCCATCAGCCACATCAAGCTCGACACATTGACCTCGTATAGCCTGTTTCTGAGTGTCGTAGCCCTCACCTAAAATGACATAGGGGCTAGCCTGGCTGACCGTGCAACAGGTCACTATGGTCCATCCAAGTAAATTCCTTTTCCAATTCATTTTCGTCTCCTTAATTTCCCAGTTCTGACCAGTCGCTGTTCAGTGATCGTCGGCAGTATTCCAACCCGTACTGCTGACATAGATTCATTTGTCCATGATAGATCGGGCTAGCCATTGGTTTTGCATGCCCTTGGGTGAGTGCATAGACCACCGCCTGAGCACTCAGTCCCGGATTGGTTTTCATATAATGAGCCACATAGTTTGTCGCCATCGGGGCGGCCCAAGACGTTGAAAGGTAGCCAACGTTGTACCTCAAGCCCTTTTCATCGAATAGGACGGTTCGCCAGTCAGCGACTTCGATCATATCGTAGTGAAACAGATCCATCGGGCGATCTTCATCAGCATGAAAGTTCATTCCATAGTTTAAATATAAGTCCACGCACTCGATGGCGTTTTTTTGATGCGAAAGCAGTCGAGACGAGTCAAATCGATCCCCGTATTTCGAGTTAGGAAGCAAGGACGGAAAATAATCAATCCGTAATCGATTGGGAGCATCTACTTTACAGTCAAAGGGCGCCCGGTCTAGGTTTCGAAGCCATCGGTCCTGCATAGCTGCTTGTACAAAAACAGTGTTATTTAAGCTCCCTAGCATCGAGTAAAGCTGTTTACGCTTTTCGATCCATTGCTCACGATCGTCACTGAGAGTGTAGGAAGATCCCTCGCACTGAGCCAAGTCAGCTTGCAAATCTTCTAGCGAGTCCCCTGCAGACATATTGATAATATCGATTTCATATTCCTCGATCACATCTTTTAGGGATTCACGGATAAGGTCCTCGGCCGTCATTAGGTCAGACAAATCGCGGTCCCGTCTGTAACGCGAGCGAAGACGAGAACCCCCAACCAGATCACATATCTTTGGATTCTTAGGAAAGGGAACCAAGATAAATTCAGCTGACGGATTATAAGCTGCGATGGTCCCAAACACTCCTACAGAATGACCGACCGCGCTTGAAGGTCTTAACTTAAATATTTCCTTTGAAAAGGAGTCTACATCAAAGGCAGGGATAGGGGCTGATTCCCTTGTGAAATGCCCTTGCACAAGTGTTTCAAAGGCCGCAGTGGACTCAAAAACCGGTTCCGATTTTTTATATCGTCCGTGTGAGTCCATTTCTAATAGTCCCAGAATCCGGTCACGATGAATCCCCTGAACAAGTTCTTCGACACCAGCGTCTATAATCATGATTCGCAAATTCTTTTTTTGCCCAGCAGGCTTGGTGGAAAACTGCACACGCCGAGTCTGACACTTGTAGTGCCACTTTTGATCGCGGCAATTTGGAAGGCGATCCAAGGTCTGCTTCATGGCCTGGACTTGCTGTGACACAATAGTAGGGGTCTGCCATTTTGGCTCAGCCATAAAGTTGTTTGCGATAAAATGGCCCTGTTCGCGCAAGCGCTCGATTTTTTCGTTATCACCACCGGCTTGATGGTCTTCCGTAAACGTCGGCTCTGTCTGCGTTGCTTCGTTGTCATTGCCTGCGCAGGCCTGAACGCACCCCAAAACAAAAATTAAAAAAAGTAGTTTCATTGCCCTAACTCCATCAGTTGTTCTTGCAGTTGCTGTAGGTCATCAACACGCCCCCAATAGGATGCCCATAGGGCTTTTTGATAGGCTGATCTGACCGAGGCGATGAAGCCTGTTTGGTCTAAAAAGTGATCGAGGTTATCCATGGGCGCCGTTCCCTTAGCGCGGATAGAAACACGTAACAGATCTTCAAGGTCCTTTAGGTGGCCCCCGGATAGACTGGATTGGGACAATCTGTCGTTGAGCTTCTGAACCACCTCATCAACAGCAGCTGGACCATGTGATTTTGTGTATAGCTCGATCATCCGTATCGCGTAGACTCGAGCTTCTGCCTGGTCAGCACCGAACACCTCGCCCCTCCATGACTCGTCTTCAAAAAGTTTGACCAATAGCTGCGTTGACTCAGGTGAGTCCATAAATTCTTCGGCGATATCTTTGCGTTTTCCGTCACGGAATACGCTCCCCTTAAGCGATCGATAACCGTTCACCAAAGTCTTGTATTGCTTCACCACCGGCGACTGTCCGGTTAGTTCACCCTGTGCGCTTTGATACAAACCCTGAGTTTCGACTTCTGATTCGGCTTTAATGGATTTCATTTTTGCGGTCGTTCTATCAGCAATCTGTGTTGCTTTTTGTTCTTGGACAGCAAGAACATTCGTCTGAACAGGCCCTCGAACAACAGGCTTGTCTGCCATAACTAATGTCATAACTCCTGCTGATATCATTGATCCAATAATTCGTTTTTTCATAGCGCATCCTCGATGAAAGAGGACCAAGAAAAGGTTCCTGGTCCTCTGTGTTTGATTACTTTCGAGATTGAATATCAGCTTCTTCAGCCATCAGTTCGTTTTGCCATTTCAAGTCTCCAACAGCGAAGCCTTCAGCAAAAATAATATGACTAGCCGCTGTCTGCCCGTCGGTTTCAATATTTAAAACCTCTTCCATCGATGGCGCTCGAGTCACCTTCACAGCGACGACAGATCCTGATTCTGTCACCATAAAATCATCAGGCAATAACGTCTTAGCCGCGACGACGGACCCATCAGGCTTCAATACCGGATGCATTTCAGTCAGATAAAGCGGGCGATCGTTGCCAGCATCAATCACCACATAGTCCTTGTTTTCAATCCCCTTGTTCCATGAAGTCACACCTGAGTACTTCACATCAAAGTCTTCCATCGAAGTATTCTCGTCGAGTGTGACAACCTTAGCTAACAGCTCGGACTCGATCAGCTCTTCAATGGGTTGGTATCCCAACTGACCGGTCGTGCCGATTTGTGACCATATTTCGGTCCCGGGCTTAAAGCATCCACATTTACAAACACCTTTGAATCCCATATTAAAGTCACAAACCGGAAACAGGCCCTTCGACTTCAAAATCCCATAAATGGTTGAGTCGATACAATTCACTGACTTAGCCCGAACTCGAATTGATTCACATTTATCTTCATTGACGCCTTCGTTTTCACAACGAATATTGCCTTGCTGATAAATAGAATGATTCCCATTGTGATAAGTCGAGTGTGGTTTTGCATCAGGAAACATATCTGTTTGTGCTGAAGCCTGTAGGCCGACAAATAGCATCCCCAATACCATTATAATTCGTTTCATTTTGTTCTCCTTTTGGTGGTCTCGTTTATGTGTTTTGTTTTCAGTTATTGGCAGCGGCAGCTGGCACGAAAGCCATCAACCAAATCGCAAATGGGGCGCGAGTTCACTTGCTTGAGGTTTTTCTCGATGACGTCATCGATACACCCCATCTCATTCGCGAACCGACGTGAAATCTCACAGTCGACACGAGAAGGAGCATCGATGCAGTAGCGTCCAATTGTGTCATATAAAATATGATGAGGACTGTGGTAGCGGGCCAAGGGTCTGGCGTTCGAAAACAGGATGTCTTCGATCGTGCTAAATGATTCACACTGACGAAACTCGATCAACTGGTCTTTCTCGCAAATCGGAGCCATCCCCATGCCGACAATTTCGTTAAAAATGCTGACATCCTTTATGCAGTCATATTGTAAGGCGTAGACTTGCGCGTACCGACATTCTCGAACTTCCAATGGTCGTCCATCAGGGGGAAGCTGAAGANCCTCCGCTAATGACATAGCAATGACATCACCCCTTACGTCCGCTTCAGCAAAAGAGCCTGCCAAAACAAGAAGCCCTAACATCACGAGCCCTGTTTGGATCCTCTTCTTAATACCTCCAACTACATCCATTTTCACTGATTGCATTCTGCCCACCTTTACTTGGATCCGTCCGGTGTCCGGACAGAATCAATTTTCACATCGCATGACGACGCGTGAGCAGACTACAGCAACGGGTGTGCCAGCAGTTAAGATAGCTTAGATGTCGATAGTTTTAAGTAGAGGGGCTTTGCCGTCCGAAGATTAGGATCCTTTTCCAAGGTCCAGGACGACAAAGCAGGTGGCTTTATAGATTAACGTTGAAAGTTAGTCCCATATTTGTTTGTTCGGGACGAAGTTCGCCTAAAATAAATCGAACGTTAGGAGCAAGAGAGATATCTCGATTAAAAAAGTAGGTCATCGCTAATGTTTGTTGAAGAACTCGATCCTCAATATCCGATTCACCGCGCATTTGGTAGTAGGACATAACATCAGAGATAAACCGCACCGAGAGATTTCTTCGCAAATATAATTCTGTCGACAAATTTGCTCGCAACGTTTGCAGTGTCTGGTAAGGAGTCAGGGACATAGCCCGACCCTGGATAGTGGTACTTGTCTTGTCGTATTGATAGGACTCGTAGGTCAAGGTGGCTGCGATGTATGCCGCCGGATGAATTTTAATCGCCGTAGCTTGACTAAAAGCAACTCCTGATCGCAAACCGAAGTCTCGGTAGCTTCCGCGTGTCACGTACTGATACTTCACAAAACTCACGTTCTGAAGAGCCCCTAGGTTGTAAGTCCTAAAATAACTGAGGGTCGGGTCGTCCGCATCTAACTGTTGGCCGTTCTCGTCAAAGTCTCTTTGGTTTCTTGCATTATCGGTATCGATCGATGAATGAAACGGAGTGGTCGAATACAAGCCGGTTTGAAGCGAGATATTACTTTGTTTTGTCAGACGATATTTAAACCCTAGGTTTCCACTCATATTAGCTAGACCTGGTGCTTCGGCTGCGTTCTGGATGTTCGGGCGTTCAGCCCCTAAAGGATCTTCAATTGAACCACCCCGATAGGTAAAGCTTGAATACAGACTCCAAGGATTCAGCGAGCCCGACAAGGTTTTCAAAGTCGGGTTTTCAATCACTTCTTCCTGGTTTGCTTTTTGAGTCACCTCAGGCAGACTGGTTGATACTTTGGACTCTTCGTTTTCGGGCGTTGCCGCCAGACTCAGTTGGCTCGACAAGACCAATAGTGTTAATAAGGTTTTTGTCACAGTGATGGCTCCTGTATTGGGTTGTGATAATGGACAAATTTAGATTCAGTGGATGAGGTCTGATAGGATTCATTGCCAAGAACTTTATTAGCAATAACCGCCGATCGCCACGACATCAGACTGGTTTGCGGATCAGCGACTCCATGTCCGTGACGACTAAAATTCATCATATAGATCGGGCTTAGACCCGAGTTCATTTGAAGCCGGTAGTCCGAACCAATTACCGGCCGACCCATAAAATCCTTAGATATCTCAGGTTCGATATCTTGTAAAAACTGAGGGATCTGGCTTCGAAAACCTGTGGCAAGAACAACGATGTCGGCAGAAAAGGACTCTTCTTTCTGCTGTAGCCGATTATCCACCTTAAGTTGATAGGCGCCCGACTCCATGGACACAAGGTTTGTCATCCATCGCATTGGGTAAATCCCGGCTTCCGGCATTTGCTGAAAATAAAATCGCTCTAGGTAGAGGTCATTATAAAAGTCTTGTAGATATTCGGGTGTATTTCCATCGCTTGCCAATAGAAGGCGCTCTGAAAACTCATCCTTACTAGACTGAGGAAGCTGATAGAACTCGGACACGAATTCGGGGGTGAACAGCTCATTTGTGAAAGGCCCCTCGTCAAGCGGTCGAAGGTTCTCGCGGCCTGTGAGTAGACGAACCGATTGAGGTCGTCCCCACTGGCCTTTTAGTGCATTACGAAACAACTCGACCCCGGTCTGTCCGCCACCTACGACGACAAGTCGCTTTCCTTCTAAATTCATCTTGGCAGCTTGAGCCGATTTGGCATGAAAGACATTGGCTCCTAAATGAGGCTTTGCACACTCAGGAATATTGGGGACGGGTCCAGATGCCACACACAGGGCTTTCGCTTGATGGCTACCCTGGCTATGGTAAACGGTATACCCCTCTGAGGTCGGCACAACTTTTTGAACCCGGCACCCAAACTTGAGCGAGGCTCCTAATTGTTTCGAAACCCATTTGCAGTAGTCCTCAAACTCCACCCGATTGATCGATTTCCTTCCGGTGTTTAAGAAATGGTAGAACTGCCCTTTCTCAACAAGGTAATTCAAAAAAGTATAGGGGCTGGTCGGATCAACCGGCGTAACAAGATCTTTAAGAAACGACGTTTGCATGGTCGCATCTTTGAACATGAGCTCTTTGTGCCAGGTGAATTCGGGCTTATCATCTAAAAACAAAAATTTAGCCGATTTTGTTTTATCCAATAAGGCAGCCAGGCTTAAGTTAAATGGCCCAATTCCAATCCCAAGTAAATCATAGGTGGACATGTAGAACCTCCTGTTGCTTCATTATGGGGTTATTTATCAGTGTTCCCAGCATGGGCTTTAATCGAACCCCGGTTTCTTTATAGCCCGCATGGAAGCGAACTTTGTTTACCAAAACCTTTTCAAAGGTTGGACGTAACAAGGATAACGACGTCTGTTGAGGTGCTCCGAATTGGGCATGATAGGTTTCGACCCTTGATTTTAGAATCTGGTAGAAATCACTTTCTAAAAGGCCAAGGTGATCCTGGCATAGGGCTGAAAAATAACGAAGCACACTCGCTAAATGACCTGTCACAAGATCATGGATTAAATGCTCAGGCGGAAGCTGATCCAATCCTAATGATTGAATCTCAGGTAAGTGCGGAGAACTCGTCGACGCCCTTAAGTCTCCATGAAAGTCTTTGATAATCAAACCTGCTGGGCAGTGCCTCTTAAGTACCAATATCGTGTTTTGCCCATGCGCCACCAGGCCAAGACCATGTCGAACCTGTAAATGATAAAGTGGAAGCACAACCTTTTCAAAGTAACATTTGACCCAAGCTGTGACGGTCATACCAGAGTCTTGCACTAAGGCCTTAAAATAGGACTCGCCCTTATGAAGATGCAGTAAAGCTGACACAGGGATCGCCGTCTCATCCTCAGCTATCTTTGAGGCAACAGATTCACGCCATACACATCCTAGCAGTTCTTTGTAGCGATAGGACGCGTCTTTTATATCTTGGTACCCATCATGAGGAACGGCTATCGATGCAACCTCTTTAAGGACTCGCACCTCCTGAAGGAAGGGGTCATTTTTTACAACGGAATCGACAAAGGTCGAAATCTTTGGCCCCACCTCGATGTACTTCTGAGGAATTCCTCGCACACAGGAGGTGTTCAATATGGATAAGGCGACTTTGATGTCGTATTGGCCCGTCCCGGTGGCCTCACTTAATGTTCGTATTGAAGATTGCGGCGTCATAATCGGACCACGTTCACCAAGGTCGATAATTTGTTGGTGACACAAGTCATCCATAAACTGAGTCGCAATATAGCGCTGCCACTGCCAAGGATGGACCCCGACCAAGCGATACTCACTGAACGGCCCAGTCAGCTGCTCTAAGACAGAGCGAAACTCGGACTCGCCTAAAACATCAGCCAGAATCTCTTCATAAAATAAATTCTGTTCGATTCCGAAGAGGCAAATATCCGGGTGAACAGCAAGAAATCGCAACCGAAAACGCCCCTGGCACTCGGGAGCATATTGATTGATGTCATCTATCCCCCATCCCAAGCGTCCTTTATTCATGATCAATTTCGGATGCCCGGTTAACCGCTGTTCAAGCTGGATAAAATCGAGCGACAGTAATTCGTCTAGGCTTTCTTGATCCTGATGCTGCCTTAGAAGGTAGTCAGCCATCAGCGTTTGACGGGCCTCTTCGATATACTCAGCAAGTAGATCATCATGGATTTGGCAGGCTGACTGAACATCTTTCAGAAAGGCCACAGCATCTAGTCCTGATTGTTTTTCACCATCCACATACTTCGCAATGGTGGAGCTTTGGATCAGAATATTTCCCCAGGCTCCGAATCGACCCTGAAATCGATAGGAAACTCCCGAATCAAGATCTAAGGTGTATCCACTAGCTGTGACGTTTAGCGAAACAATTTCCTCAAATTGAAGTTCTTGAATGGCTTTGCTGATCAGATCGCGGTGTGTACTTGCGTTCCAGTCCTGTCGAAAGACCATCTGTAAGCTCCTTATAGAATAGATCGCGCTGACAGCAGACAAGAGCCGCTGTTTTATGTGGAAAATCAAAATTTCGAATAAAAGACCAACCAGGTACTTTTTCAACGAATCGAAGAATTTTTTTATTGTCAGCCCGAGGCTCACCCCAAATATGTTTCGTTTCAGGATGGTCTTGGAAGATCCATTGAGAAATATGAACCAAAGCTTCATAGATCAAAGGACTTCCTAAGATGTCTTTCTCGCCAAATAGCAAATGAAACCCTCGATCGTAAAGGTCCGGCTGACAATAAGGCGCTATCCGGTCGTCGATGGCCCAGTACACTTCAAAGTACCCCAGCGGGCGACCGTTTCGCTTAAAGATAACGGGGTGCTGACTTGGCTTCATTGATTGGATATAAGACCTCAGCCTATCTTTGCTGAACGGCATCTCCCAAAAATCAGCAACATAGTCTTGGTTTTGCCAGCGATGAAAAGCATCCAAGTCATTGCAAAGGTCAAAGCTGTGAAAGCTCAACTGATCACCCGCCTTGGATTCCCACTGGTAAAGGCAGCCTGCTTTTGGCGGCGTGGTTAAATGCGCGGAATAGGCATTGATTGGATTAGCCATTTTCGTATAGATCCGCCAGGGGTTGGTATCCGTATTTTCATTCATATTCCCTAAGCTACATAGCATGTTCCCTTTTTGAAAAAGGAAATCGGATCTTAGTAGAAACTGACAGATTTGATCTTCGGGCTGTGTTAACAATCGGTGCTCTAAGAAGCGACGAACCTTTTGAAGGTACTGGACCTCTTCGTTGGATTTCGAATCAGCTAGAGCACTTAAGGTTCCGAACAAACTGTTTACGATCACATAATAGCCAAACAGCATTTGAAGCTGTTGATCCGTTAGAATGTTCCCATTCGCAGGGTCTAGTGATGGAACTTGCTCTTTGTAGGCCTCATAGCCTTTCATAGAGAATCCAGCCCCATGACAGTCACGAAAACAGCCACCCTGAGGAAGCCCATCCTTCATATCGAGAATAATGTTTTGTAGGTGAGCTCCAAAGTAGACGTGACCAAGGCTACCCAGGTCTAATAAGGGTCCGATGACTCGAGTCAAAAAATGGTCTAACCAAAGTGATCTGAACTCAGCAGGCTCAAGCCCTTTCTGCTCTGCTTGGATTGTCGTTAAATCAAAAAGTCGAGAGCGGTCGTTGAAAGGGTCCACTTCAACAAGTGAGGCTAACAAATGTCGATCATGGGATAACTCGGGCGCCGAATTATTTCGAAACTGAACCATGGACTCTATCAGGGCTGTTCCATCCTCATTGGACAAAGACATAAAAAAGGGTTCTCGTTGAACGCCAAAATGCTCGGTCAACTGATCCGGAAGGGTATTCCAAGTGTCACTGACCTGAGCTCCACGTAAACACTCATGAGGATAAAGCCAGCGAACCGAGTTAGTCAGCTTCACGGGAAGGGAAAATTTAAGCTGATACGTGGACTCAGAATGATAAATGGTTCTCATGCTGGATAAAGCTGACCAGTCGTTTTTACCCCGCTCGACCTTTTTTACTTGAATCTGGTCAGCACGGCCACTGGCAACAAAGGCTTCCCATTGTAGCGGGTGCATCGGGAGCCAGCCGACTTGACCTAAAAACTCTGGGCCAAGCTCAAATTGCACCAATTCGGAAATGTTTGAGTGATAAGACGAGCTACTTAGGCTTCCCACTAACTGCTCTTCAGGTACTTGAATCCAAATTAGTTGAAACGACTTTGCAAATTCAGGAGAATACCTAAGAAGATCCTCCTGACTTAAACCTTTTTTACACTTTGGAAAAGGATGGAAGGGATGGCCTAGCAACAGGTTCGCTTCCGACTGTAGGTAGTCATGCGGTCGATCGGATCGCCTTTGGCTTATATAATGCTTTAATATGATTTCTAGGTTGGCGAGGCTATTCTTCGTCTGATCAATAAATAAATCCGTCTCAGAACTAGCCCCAAACTCGTTAGCAATAAGACTGACGGAGTCGATGAAAGACACCAGCTCCGTCACGCCATTTTTAGATAAAAGGATCTGATCTTGATATCTGTGTGCCCCCAAAGCCGACTTGCGTGAAAACGAAAGTTCAAGCTCCCATTTTGGCGTCTTAATCGAAAGCTGTCGATCCGTAACTAGGACGCGCGGATCTCCTTCATAGTCTCTAAGAAACGAGTTAAAGAAGGCTCTCGCACTGTATCGAACAGCTAACTGACTTTCAGATATTTGACCCATGAAAAAAACCTAATCTAGTTCGACTGAATTCGTCCTGTTAAAATGAAATCCAACCCGACTTCGCTCATGCCTTCACCACATAGATCTTGCGCCGATGCGTCAGAAAACAGAATCGTCGCATGATGTGGGTGACCCCAATATAGATAAGTGTTCGATGAAAGCTGGCTATCAAGCAAAGCCTTTCCAGCAGCACATGAAGACGACTCGTTTTCCGAGTAAGCTTTCGACTGAACAAACTGTGTCGTCTGTGCCGTATTATCAGCGAGTAATAAGACACTGTATCGGCAAAGAGCTTCACCCTCGACAAAGGTTGCCTTAAGAAGAATGTTATCCAACGAATAATCTGTTGTTAAAGATGTGAACTGAACCTGAAACTGCTGATGCGACAGGGGCGCAGCAACATCCTCTGCAAAAGCGGCACAACGGTATCCACTATGCTCAGCTTTCCAGCGCTCGCCCTCAAGAACAATGTCTGAAGCCAAACTTAGGCTAGTTAATAAAGTAGTAATAGCAAACGCAATGATTCGATTTGTCATGTTTCCCCCAGTGGTGATTCCGATCAACTATCGTGAATGTGACTCAAACTAGAAAGGTGCCTTCTACGAGTCAAAAAAAATCAGCTGTTGATAAGTAACTGAGACTGAAAGCTAAATGGAAATCACAGAACCTTTTTAATGGTTTTGTTGCCTGCACCAGAAATCACGATTTAGATGTCCAGCATGAAATCTAAATCACGGCTTCTTTATCTAACCTATCTTACTTCACTCACATTCAGTTCCGTTCAAATGGTTCTGTACACGACAATTCCATATATATCGGACACAACCGGCGTGTTGACTTCAAATATTATTGGAGCCATCGGGATTGGGTCTTCGATCTTTTCGATGATGGGGCCCTTTTGGGCGACACGCAGTGACAAACTCGGGCGAGCGCGAGTTCTGCGCATCGGAATACTGGGGATGATCATTTCCTTCGGCTTATTGTCTAGCCTGTTCATTTTTAATGGTCCTTTATCTGTCAGCTCGAAAACTTGGATGGTCTACCTAAGCCGAATATTGTATGGGCTTTTGGCCTCAGCTGTGATCCCCGTCATCCAGGCGTGGCAATTGGATATCACCGAGGGGCAACATCGGGTTGAAACTCTAACCAAGAACTCGATGTTTTTGAACTTAGGCCGGATATTAGGACCTGTACTGATTTTGCTTCAACAAGTTAACTTCGAACTGGTTATCTACGTGGCAAGTCTTTGGTTGACCGTCCTGGGGAGCGTCTTTTTGTTTGTCTCTGCGCCTGCGTCGACTTTGAATCACCAACAGCCCCCAGGCTTGTCACAAGTGCTTCAGTCTTGGAAGCGCAGCATTCAAGAGTCCTTGCCTCCTATCTTGTTAGCCTTAGTTTTTGCCGCTTTTATCGGCATTCTTCATAGCTATCTTGGGCACCATATTAAAACAGTCCTTAGCATTACGGGTCAGCAGGCGACCTTGCTGTTTGCTCAAATTATTTTAGGGCTAAGCCTATTTGCTGTACTTGTGCAGTCGCTGGGACTGAAGCTTCTTAAATCAAACTGGAAAATCCGCGCTTTGATCGGAGCAAGTTCTATGGTGATTGGAGCCCTATTTATGATGACCGCGACTTCCTTGTCTCAGATTTGGGTCTCCGTCGCATTCATTGCCATATCAACAGGCTTTATTCCAACGGTCTACTTAGCCTTAACCAGCCATAGTTCAAGTGAATCAGCTTCCGAAAACATATATGGAAAAAAACTGGGACTATCCAGTGTGGCGCACTCTCTTGGGTACTCAATGGGGATGGGGCTGATCGCTTTGGCCATGAAACTTCATTTGATCAGCGAGTCACTGGTCGTTGTCTTTGTGTCTGTTGCGATAATGGCTATCGCGTCCTACCTTGTTCGGGGGTTTCAGGTTAAAACTCTTTCACCGATGGAAAAATCGTTGTCATGATCGAAATTACAGAAATCAAACCAAATCATCAGTTTATCGTTGAAATTACCAACCCTCGTACACTTAAAGATGAAAGTACATTTCTTGGTTTATTAGATGACCTTATCGATCGGGATCGATTTGGCATTGCTATTAAAGTCGAAGGTGGACGAGCCTTTTCACCAGAAGCAAAAAAGCGTCTAGGACTTTGGTTTAAGCAAAACAAAGCCGTATTGAAAAAGAAGTGTTTTGGGTTTGCCCGAATTAAAACACAGACAACTCGAGTTGAGCGGCTGACAAGCAAAGCTATGAGGCTGGCCATTCCATGCCCCTATGACCTGTTTGAAACAGAAGAGGCTGCCATACAGTGGCTGACCACAAAAGGATCAGCCACCTAGTTCGCTCTGCAGCAGGTCGGATTAGGACTCGGCTGACCCGAGCTTTCTAGAAAACCATCGCTTCATCCCCTCAAGGTAGTAAAAGGTCTGAGGGGTCAGGAAGAAAGTGAATACGATCGAGGCAATGACTCCACCAACGATGACGGCACCCATCGAAGCTTTTGCCAAGTCAGGCGACCAAAGCTGAGGCAGCAAACCGAAAACAATCGCGATAGACGTCATTAAGACGGCACGGAACTTCGATTCGATCCCCTTCCATATAGCATCAACAAGCGAGATATCAGGTTCGCGATCTAGAATAGCTAATGTTTCATCAAGAATAAGAATGGCATTGTTGACGGCCAATCCGACAAGCATCACAAAACCAAGCATCGAGGCAATATTGATCGATGAATCCAAGAAGAATAAGGCTAAGAAGACCCCTGAAAAGGATGTCACAATTGACGTCGCAATAGTAAAGGGATGTAAAAATGAGTTCATGATTGCTGCAAGAATCATATAGGTCAGAATAACAGCAAGCCCAAAGGCCTTCATGATCTCAAAGCCAGCCTCAGCTTGGCTTTCAGCGTTTCCAACAAATCGGAATTCCATGCCAGCAGGAAGCTCAATTTTGCTAAAGGCTTCAGTGAGCTCACCCTGGACCACTCCAGCTGTTGATTTAGCAAGGTACCCATTTAATTGAATCACCCGCTGACGATCACGACGATAGATTGTAGGGACCGATTTCTTATGCTTAAAAGTCCCCAGTTCTGTGACTGGAATGAGGCCTGTACTAGAGATCAGAAACAAATCGTTGTTCACTTCCTGAGACTTAACGAAGGTCTCATCAAGTTGAACAGTAATATCGTATTCCTCCCCTTTTTCGCGGTAGATATTCGAATCATCACCATAGATGGACGAACGCAAGACTGATCCGACCTGCGAAGCCTGTAGTCCGTACTTATCAAGCTTTACAGAATCTGGAGAGTACTGAAGCTCTTGTTTGGGGTCTTTATAGGAAGATACCAAGGACCGAAAATAACCAGTTTCACGCATAATTCGAATGAACTGGTCAGACACTTTGATCACGTCTTCATACTCACCACCAAGAACCTCGACCGAGATATCCGCACTTTGACCGCCTCCGCCTTCGCCACGAATGACTTCGATTTCAGCTCCAGAGATTTCTGCAATTTTAGGGGTCGCTTCATTAATCAGGTCGACATCGGAACGTGTTCGCTCGGCGGCTGGCTTAAGGTTAATTACCACAGAGGCGTTTTGCTCTCCGTTTTCACCTAAAGTAGTCAATATCGAGTCGACTTCAGGGGTTCCCGCGAAGATCGCTTCCACTTCTTCAGCCACTTGCTCTGTGAACTCAATATTTGTTCCCAGCGGAAGCGTCAATGCGACCTCGATTCGATCCTCATCAGAAACAGGGATAAACTCGTTTCCAATGTATCCAGCCACAGAAAAAGAACCGATAAACAAAGCGATAAAAATGGCCATGGTGGTTTTAGGAAATCGAAATAGAATTTCAAATAGCTGTCGGTATTCTGCCAATAAAGAGCCAACGACCTTATCGGAGAACCGTACAATCCAGGACTTCTTCCCATCCTTGCTTTCTGGCTTTAGCAAGATAGCACACATCATCGGTGTTAATGAAAACGAGGCAATCAGTGAGAAAATAGTGGCATACACGACCGTTAAACCAAATTGCGTCATAAACTGACCGATGATTCCCCCCATAAAAGCAATAGGAGTAAACACAACTAAATTGGTTCCACCGGCTGCAAGTACAGGCACAATCATATCAGTTGTTCCCTGTATCGCGGCTTCACGCGATGGAAGTCCCTGTTTTAACTTTTCAAGAATACTTTCAATAATGACAATGGCATTCGCGATCAGGGTCCCCAGAGACGTCGCAACAGCTAGTAGGGTAATAAAGTTGATCGTGAATCCACTGGTGTCCATCAAAAACAAAGATGAAACCACCGATGAAGGGATGACCACCGCAGAAACCACAGTCACTCGCCAGTTTCCTGTAAAAAACAAAAGAACTAAGACCGTTAAGGCAATACCGATCAGGATACCGACATAGGTGTTTGCTGTTTCACGACGAATGGTCATTGAAGTGTCAAGGGCCGTCTGAAGCTCCATTCCTTCAGGCAGGCGCTCGCGAATACTTGGCAAAGCAGCCTGGACACCATCAGACACGTTAATTTCGTTTCCATCAGAGATCTTTTTAATGGAAAGAGTCACGACCTCAGTCTGATTAAACCGCCCTCCTGTTTCCATATCGGCCTGACCGTCGTAGACGCGCCCAATCTCCTTTAGATAAAAGCTATTTCCGTCGGATGTTGTAAGTCGGAAGTTTTGAACTTCTTCTATCGAGTCAAACTCTCCGTCAAACCGAACTGTGGTCGAAGTACTATCTTGCTCGATATTACCAGCCGGAACGGTGATATTCTTCGATTGAATCTGTGAAATAACCTGATCAATCGAAATAAACTTCTGTTTCATCAGATCTGGAAATAGCTCCACTCGTATTTCACGCTCACGGCCTCCGAATATTTCAACCTCGCCCACTCCAGTAATCTTGGAAAACTGGCTAGAAAGATTTATGTCGGCATATTCATAAAGCTCGGTAAGGTTATGCTTCTTACTGGTTAAAGCCAAGGAAACCACAGATCGAGCAAAAGGATCGACCTTTTGAACAATGGGCCGATCAATACCATCTGGTAGATCATTTAATATGGCCTCAACCTTGTCTTTGACCTCGATCAGCTTGTCGTTCACATCGGCGCTTAGAAGAAACTCGATCAAAACATAGCCACTACTTTCAAAAGATCGGCTTTCGATCTTTTTGATTTCGGCAATCTCAACGACGGAGTCTTCAATTTTTTTGATCAATTGAGTTTCAATTTCTTCTGGCGAAGCTCCCGAATAAACGACAGAAACGTTGACTAGCGGAAAGTTGATTCGCGGTGATTCTTCGACGTTTAAATTAAAAAAGGAGACCAAACCAAGTAAGGCAAAAAACAGGATAAACATCACTGTCGTCGCCGGGCGTTGTACAAACATTTTAATCATGACAATTTTCCTTTTACCAAATGAATTACAGGGTTTTCACGACACGAAATCGGTCGTATTTAGGAAGTAGACTTTGACCGCGAACGACAACTTGATCGCCCTCAGTCAAACCCTCTAGGATATGCTGATACTGAGTATTCGCTTTCCCGACTTTTACTTCGATTTTTTTCACTTCAGTTTCACTTAAAACCTTCCAAACATAGACACTGTCACCCTCACGCACCAATGCAGCAACAGGTAGCTTGATCACATTCTTATAGGCGCCGGTGACGATAGATGAAACAAAATACATTCCCGGTCCCTTCGCGCGCTTTTCAATTTCCTTCTTGATTTTTGCAACCGAGACATTTGATGTCACAACAACCTTATACAAGCCGTTTTTAAAGTCCTGTGTTCCGGACACAAAAGAAACCTTACCGATCTTATGTTCGGTCTTCGCACTAGTGACCAATTGCCCGACTTTAATAGGAAGAAGCTCTTTTCGGCTAAGATAGGTGCAAAGCTGATAATCACCACAAGGCTGCAGGGTCGCTAGCTTTGTGGTTTCAAAGTCGCCCTTGGTGACCTTGATTGTATGAATGGGAACTCCTTTTTCCAGGACCAAACTTAATACACTTTCGGTTGGACGCTCTCGTTCAGCAGTGACCTTCGCCTTCTTGGCTTCGACGACGATGATAGACAGGATCAGAATAATGGCAAAAATTATAACTCGGCTTTTAGCGTGCTTCATTGATAGCTCCTTATTCGCTTAATAGCTGGCGAATCGCCGCAAGAGATTCATGTAATTGAAATTCATGTAAAGCCTTGTTCAATTGGGCCTGATAAAGCTGTGCCTCGGTGCTGTTTAACTCAGTCACCGAAGCTTTACCTGTTCGAAATCGACTTTGGCTGACACGAAAACTTTCCTTCGCAAGACGGACGGAAGCTTCGTCATTCTTCAGATTTTCTTTTAAAGTGCGGTACAAAATCGCTTTATCCTGTAAGGCCTCGACCAAGTCGTCTTTTTGTTGAGCCTTTTGGATTTGTGCGTTCCGTTGAACAGCATAGGCTTTATCTAGTTTAGCTCTATTAGAGCCACCAGCCCAAATGTCCCAAGTTAACTTTAAGCCAACCACACCTGTATCCACTGTCGAATCAGTATCAAAAGCACCTCGATCGCTTCGCGCACTTGTACTCCAAGTATAGTAAGCATCTAGCTGCGGATAGATGGAGGCTCGCTGAGCCTTAGCCAGATATTCAGAATACTCGATTTGCTTATCATATAGTTGCAGTTGCGGCTGAGTCTCTAAACGACCCTGCTGAATCTCTTCATCTGTGAGATCTCGAAAAGCCTGATTGGGCTCAAACTGAAGCTCGACCTT
>NYZX01000006.1 GCA_002686065.1 Pseudobdellovibrionaceae bacterium
TGAAGAAGCCGCCTATCAAGCGGCCGAAGGCGCCATCGGCTTCTGCCTCAGTGGATGAGGATGCTGACACTCAGATCATGACCTTTGGACTACTGGGCTTTATTATTTTGTTGGTCGTTATTGCTGTGGTGATTCGACGTCGACGAGCGAAGCAGCAGGAAATGGATTTCAATACCTCGACCCATACTCAGATCGAGTAGGTCTTACTGGTTTTGAAAATCAAAAACGACGGAAGGCACCCCTAGAGGTGCCTTCTTTCATTTTTGACCTAGATTTTCAAAAAGAATTAAGATGCTTTTTTGAAAATGGTGTCTAAAACCGTGCGACGGCTTTCTTTGCGAGACTCAACGAAATACATCAGATCGTCCACGATTTGGATGTCACGATTATTTGTCGGCTGGAATTGGATTCCGCAGCCACTTTGACTGATCCAGATAATTTTCGCGGCAAGATCTCGTTGGCGACCACTGACATTGACCTTCACATTGATTTTGTCCTCAGGAGCAAGCTCCAGAACATTCTCAGTTTCAAGGAAGGCGCCGGTTAGGCTGATGTTTTTAAGTCGTGCGTTCTCGGCTCTGCGTGCGTAGTTTTTGCGACACTCGACCTCCATTTGGAGGTTAAGTCGAGGAGCTGGTTGTTCATTCATGCTCATAAATCGCCTCCTATCAGTATCCTTATCGGACCCCTCAGATAAAAAATAAGAGGTCCAGAGCAAAAAAATCACCTTCTTGGTATATTGTTCCCGGTAAAGCGTCGAAATTGTTGTCAGATTGATTTGAGGCTGTCTTAAAATGAGAATTTCTGGGACAATGTTGACAAATGAGCAGCCGTTCCCCTATGAATGAGGTACATGCCAAGGTGGCCTAACCACCCTCCAAATCTAATATCCAAAACGTCTATAAAATCTCCGTCATCCAGACGACGACGCCCGAGGAAAAAGTATGTCAGAAGAAAACCAAGTTGAATCGAGCACAACTGAAACTAAATCCGCTCCCGCTCAGAACGCACCTGAATCAAAAGAGGCGAAATCGTCCAACGATTCCGAAGGCCGATCAGAACGTGGTGGTGGCGAGCAGCGCCGCTCGAAATCTAAGAACAACAATGGTCAACGACATGGCGGACGATCTAAATCAGGTCGTGGTAAGTCCGGCGGTAATAAAAACCGACCCGAGCGAGGAAACCAACTGCCTAGAAATATGAAGCAAATCGATGATATCGAAATTGTTGACGATGGTGATGTGGATTTGTCGGACATTAACCTGACTGACGAAGAGCGTGCGGCATTAAACTCGAAAGATTTGAAATCTAAGAACATCCAAGACCTGACGGCCTTGGCAAGTAAGCTAAAGATCGAAAATGCGGCCGGCATGCGGCGCCAGGATATGGTTTTTAATATCCTCCGACGTGCGTCCCTACTTGGTGATATTTTTGGCAATGGTGTTTTGGAAATCCTTCCTGATGGCTACGGATTCTTGCGCTCGCCGGATTATAACTACCTTCCAGGTCCGGATGACATCTATGTGTCGCCGTCACAAATCCGACGTTTCGGTCTTCGTACTGGTGACACGGTCACGGGTACGGTTCGACCACCAAAAGAGGGTGAGCGTTACTTTGCCCTTTTAAAAGTGGATTCGCTCAACTACGAAACTCCGGATCGCGCCAAAGATAAAATCCTTTTTGATAACCTGACGCCTTTGTATCCGGAAGAGCGGCTGACTCTTGAGCATGCCCCGTCTGAATTCACCACGCGCGTGGTGGACCTGATGGCGCCTCTTGGAAAGGGCCAACGTGCTTTGATCGTGGCACCACCACGAACGGGTAAGACGGTTTTACTTCAAAATATTGCCAACGCCATCGAGACGAACCACCCCGAAGTGACCTTGATCGTTCTATTGATCGATGAGCGTCCCGAGGAAGTGACTGATATGTCTCGTAGCGTGAAGGGCGAAGTCGTTAGCTCGACCTTTGATGAACCGCCAACACGACACGTGCAGGTGGCCGAGATGGTCATCTCGAAAGCCAAGCGTCTTGTCGAGCATAAGCATGATGTTGTGATCCTTCTGGATTCGATCACTCGTTTGGCCCGTGCATACAACACCGTGGTTCCGCCGTCTGGGAAGATTCTTTCTGGTGGTGTGGATTCAAACGCTCTTCATAAGCCGAAGCGTTTCTTTGGAGCGGCTCGGAATGTGGAAGAGGGCGGTAGTTTAACCATTATCGCGACCGCACTTGTTGATACCGGTTCGCGTATGGACGAAGTGATTTTTGAAGAATTTAAAGGGACGGGTAACGCCGAAATCCATCTGGATCGCAAGCTGATGGAAAAACGGATCTTCCCGTGTATGGACATTAATAAGTCTGGAACTCGTAAGGAAGACCTGCTTATTGACGCTGCTGCCTTACAGCGTTTATGGATTTTGCGTAAAGTTTTAGCACCGATGAACGTTGTGGATAGCATGGAGTTTCTGTTGGACAAATTGAAGTCTGGTAAGACCAATGCAGATTTTCTTAATGCGATGAGCAACTAGTAAGTATTTGAAATTACTTGATAATTTAAAGCTCGGTTTCGAAAACAAAGAAATCGGGCGCGCAAAAATGCGGCGCATAAAAATGTGGATAATTCTGTGGGTAAGCGTTGCCACAGAAGAAATTAAACCTTCTTAGTAGTGGATTTCCGAAGCGGACTAAAAGGATTAACTAAGCTAAGAATTTTTGTAAAGCAAAAAAGCTCGGAACGATAAAAGGCTGCGGCATGTTAGATAAATTGGAAGAAGTC
Source organism: Pseudobdellovibrionaceae bacterium (assembly GCA_002686065.1). Taxonomy (GTDB): domain Bacteria; phylum Bdellovibrionota; class Bdellovibrionia; order Bdellovibrionales; family UBA1609. The sequence continues at coordinate 2,780 of NYZX01000006.1, forward strand.
GAGACCCGGTTCGAACGAATTAANCAAGAGCTTCAACGCCCAGGAGTCACAGACGACCCTAAAAAGTTTCGNCACCTNACCAANGAGCTATCGGATTTAGACCCGGTGGTTAGCACCTTCCGTCGATACAAAAAAGTTCTATCCTCGTTAAAAGAAAACAAAGCTCTATTGGCAGACGAAAAAGACGAAGAGCTTCGTCAGTTGGCCAAGGAAGAAATATCTGAAGGGGAAGACGAAAAGGAAACCCTGGAAGCGGAACTTAAAATCCTGTTGTTACCGAAAGACCCCTTTGACGATAAAAACGTGATTTTGGAAATTCGTGCCGGCGCTGGTGGCGATGAAGCGGGTCTATTTGCGGACGAGCTGTTTCGTGGCTATTCCTANTATGCCGGCAAAATGGGCTGGAAAGTCGAACTGATTTCTTACGCCGAGGGAAACGCCGGTGGCGCTCGAGAAGTGATTGCCAGTATATCGGGCGACAAGGTCTATTCTCATTTGAAATGGGAATCGGGTGTTCATCGGGTTCAGCGGGTTCCCAAAACAGAGTCACAAGGGCGTATTCACACTTCGACGGTCACGGTAGCTGTTATTCCGGAGGCCGAAGAGGTCGATGTTAAAATTGATAAGAATGATCTTCGAATTGATGTTTATCGNTCAAGCGGTAACGGTGGTCAGTCGGTGAACACCACGGACTCTGCCGTGCGTGTCACTCATATTCCAAGTGGCATCGTTGTAAGTTGCCAGGACGGTAAGTCCCAGTTATCGAATAAAGAGCAAGCCCTAAAGGTTTTATATTCACGACTTCTTGCGATTCAAGAGGAAAAGGCCCGTAAAGAGGCCTCAGATGCTCGATTATCACAGATCGGGACTGGTGATCGGTCCGAACGGATTCGAACCTATAATTTTCCGCAGACCCGCATCACAGATCACCGCGTCGGGTTGACCATCCACAGTTTATCTGAGGTGATGGGGGGAGAATTTGGACAGCTGATCGATCCCATTGTTCAGCACTATCAGGCGGAAGCTTTAAAGAACAACACCTAATGAAACTACAAGACGTCTTAAATAAAACGACTCTCTTCTTTAAGGCGAATNACTATTCCAGTCCAAAACTNGATGCNGAATTGTTGATTTCCGAGGCGCTAGGGATGCGCCGAATCGACCTATATCTACATTTTGAAAAGCCACTGAATGATCAAGAGCTGCAGGCCTGCCGAGACCTCATTCGGCGAAGAAAAGCGGGCGAACCAGTTGCCTATATTTTGGGGCGTCGTGGTTTTTTTGAGCATGACTTCTTGGTCGGACCAGGGGTGTTAATTCCTCGGCCGGAAACCGAGTGTCTGGTTGAAAAAGCACTCGAGCTCTTTAAAGGGGACGCTCCAGAAACTTTTGTCGATCTGGGGTGTGGATCCGGTTGCCTTGGTCTGAGTTTGCTTAAGAAATTTCCAGACAGCTATTTATATGCCGTGGACATCAGTGATGCGGCCATTGAGTACACGGAAAAGAATGCCGAACAGCTTCGGGTCCTTGAGCGCGTCAANGTCATGAAAGCTTCGGCCTTGGATGTGTTGGATGTTCCTGAGGTCGATTTGATTGTTAGCAATCCGCCCTATATCGCAAAAGACGATATTCATGTGGAAGAAAATGTGAAAAAATACGAGCCCGAAGAAGCGCTTTTTTCGGACGAGGACGGTTGGCATCATAGTCTTGGTTTTGCCAAGCGTGCGGCCGAAAAGTTAAGCCCAGGCGGGTATTATATTTTCGAACACGGCGCGACTCAGCAGAAAGACTTCTTGAAGCAGCTTGAAGCCACAGGGCAGTGGAGCGCGCTTGAAGGTTACAAAGATTTAGCAGGACTTGATCGATTTATTGTTGCCCGCAAGTCCTAGAAACAGCTTGAGGATATACGATGGATAAGATGCTTGTTGCAAAAAGTCCGGCCCTACGAGGAACCGTGGCCACGAGCGGTGCTAAAAATGCGGCTCTCCCAATTTTATTCGCAAGCCTTNTGGCTGACGGGGAACATGTTTTTCACAACGTTCCATTTTTAAAAGATATCGAGTCCACCGAAACCTTGCTTCAGGCCTTAGGGTGTAAAACTCAGCGAGATGGCCACACTTTGCGGGTGACTGTGAAGCGTCCTGAAAAGCTTGAAGCGCACTACGACTTGGTTCGTAAAATGCGTGCCAGCATTTTATGTCTGGGTCCGTTGTTGGCTAAGTATCATAAGGCCGTTGTCAGTTTGCCGGGGGGATGTGCCATTGGGACCCGCCCGATCAATTTGCATTTAGATGCAATGAAAGAAATGGGTGCGGAAATCCAGCTGGAAAAAGGCTACGTCATAGCCACGGCTGAAGGTGGCCTGCGCGGTGGACAAGTCCTATTTGAAAACGCCACCGTCGGTGGAACAGAAAACCTGATGATGGCTGCGGCCATTGCTGATGGCGAAACCGTGATTGAGAATGCGGCAAAAGAACCAGAAGTGGTGGACCTTGCGAACTATTTGATCAAGATGGGTGCAAAGATTACGGGTGCGGGTACCAGTATTATCCGTATTCAAGGAGTCGACAAACTGACTCCGGCTGAACATAGCGTGATTCCTGATCGCATTGAGGCGGGTACCTTGTTGATTGCGGGAGCAATCACCGGGGGGGAAGTGACAGTAACAAACTGTCGGCCGCTTGATTTTGATCCTTTGACAAAAAAATTGATGGAAAGCGGATTTGATCTTCGCGTCGAGCACGAGTCGGTAACGGTGATGCCGCAACTGACCTGGCGTGGGGTCGACCTGACGACGGCACCACATCCGGCTTTTCCAACGGATTTGCAGGCGCAGTTTATGGCCTTAGCGACCCAGGCTGAAGGTACCAGTGTGATTACTGAGACGGTGTTTGAAAATCGTTTTATGCATGTCCAGGAACTGACCCGATTAGGAGCTGATATTACACCAAAAACCCGAGTGGCCGTTGTTCGCGGTCGAAAGGGCGGCTTGGCTGGGGCGCCGGTCATGGCGACTGACCTAAGGGCTAGTGCCAGTCTNGTTTTGGCAGGCTTGGTCGCAGAGGGTGAAACTGAAGTGAATCGGATTTATCATCTAGATAGAGGCTATGAGCGTTTAGAAGAAAAGCTGCAAAGCCTGGGGGCGAAGGTAAAGCGCCAAAACTGAAAAATCGATCGGGGGAGCAGTGATCAAAGCGGGTTGGACGGTTCTTCATATTTTAACTGTTGCTAGCTTGGCCCAGGCCGAGCTGACAGGNGAACAAATCATTTCGAAAAGTTTCAATCGAAACGATGGTGATACAGCGGTGAGCTGGAATAAAATGACGATCACCAAAGGAAAATCAAAAAAGCAGCGAAGCTTTATCGTGATTGGACAAGACGACAGTAAGGGGTCGCAGTCCTTGGTTCGGTTTTCGCAACCAAAGATTGTTGCGAAAACAGCTCTTTTAACCGACGACGATTATGCAGCAGATAGCCGGCAATGGTTGTTTCTACCAGCTGATAGCAAAACCATACGGATTCAAAGTTCACGTTTGGGCGGACGCTTTGTCGGGTCCAGTTTGTTTTTTGAAGATATGCGGCGAAGGCCTCCGGGAAAGGATAATCATAAACTGATTTCCAGTGAAAAACTAAATGGCGTCGATTGCTGGGTTGTTGAAAGCATCCCCAAAGACAGTTCGACCTCCGTCTATAAGCGTCGCCGATCCTGGATACATAAGCAGACGCTCATTCCTGTTCAGTCGATGCTTTATAATGAAAAAGGACTTCAAAAAGTTTACAGAACGAAGAAGGTGCAAAAAGTCGATGGTATTTGGACTGTGATGTCGGCCAGCATGGCCAACAAGCAGACGGGGCGGACGACAGACACCGAGGTCTTAAAAATTATTTATAATAAAAAGCTTCCTAAAGGGTTGCTGGGTCCAAACCAGCTTGAAAACACTCAGCGGGAAAGCCAATTCGTTCAAAGCATCCAGTGACGTCGCTGTATCGAGTCTTTCTGTGTTTGGTATTTATACCGGGTTTGTCATGGGCAAGTCCGTCTGGGTTTATCAAGCGGGAACTTAAGTATCGACAGGGGGCTAAGGCAAGCCACGTCGAATTGGATAGGACGGAAGTTTCGGATGTCTCGGGATACTGGATCTATGTGGGGCCTTTTCAGACGGTATCTGAAGCCAAGCAAGTGTACCGAAAGTACAAACGAAAAATCTACTTTCATACCTATTTGAAAAGAAAGAATCAGTACTATTTAAACCTGGGTTTTTATAATTCCTTAAAGGACTACCCTTATCAGCAGGCCCTAAAGTCATTGGTGAAGTCCAAAGGACTGCGGATGCTACGTCAAAAAAAGCATTATAAACGCCGCTGGAAGTATACGATAAAAGAACAGCTTTCCGAGGAGGTTTTTGTTTTTGTCGACGAGGGGAGCGAGACCCAAAAAGTCGATATGTCAGACTTTGAAACGGAACAGTCTTCATTTTTAAAGCTGCGTTTAGATAGCCAGTCACTGTACTTTTCAGAACATGAGGACGCTCTTTTTCGTCAAAACCAGCAACTAAGAATACAAAAAGAAGGCCTTATCGGTGGCGGGGGCTATGGTCTAGGGGCCTATGCGGCTATCTATGATTCTGCCGACGACGCCTTTGTCTTAGATAGAACCTATTTTCGAACTCAAGCGAAGCAAACAAAGGTGTCATTGGGCTATCAGAACCTGGGTTGGGGATCGGTCTATGAAGGCTCTTTATTAGATTTTTTTAGTCGACAAGACTTTACGCAAGCCTTTTTATACCCCTACGATCGGCGTATTCTTTCGCAGCCGACCATTCTTGTGGAATCGCCGGTGGGTGATCAGTGGCATTTACAAGTGGCCTATTTGCCTTTCGTTGAAAGAAGCCTTGTTCCAGATTTTCAAAGTCCATGGTCTTTGGTGAATGTTTCGGAAGGTCGTATTTTTGGTTTTGGAGAAGACTCTGGTGTGTCGTCTTTGTTGCAAAACGCCGAATATAAAAAGTCGGAACCAGAGGACCCGGGGATCGCGCTTAGAATGACGAAAAGTTTTGGTGCGTTGGATTTAGGGCTTAACTATTTTCAGGGTCCATCAAGCGTCCCCTCTTTACGCTTTCAGGTTTTAGATGCTTCATCTTTTCGAGTCGAAGAGGCCTATCCATCCCAAAGCTTACTGGTCCTAAGTGGGTCCTATGATTCCGATTATGGTGTCATCCGATTCGAAGTGGGCCACTATCTTGATTTTAATGTTTATGATCTTAGTGGTGAAGAACAAAGCTTGGATCGAAATGACGCCAATGTGGTCTGGGAATTTTTTCCAGGCGACGGCGATTTGCAGGTCGTGATTCAGGCCGGCGCGGTTTTAATTGAAGAAGTCGAAGACATCACCTTGTCATTAAGACGTTATCAGGTGGCGGGTCAGATTTTTACACCCGTGATACAAAACGTTCTAGATTTTACACTTCGGTTTCAGTCCGAACTTGGAAACAAGGGCCTTATGGTTCAGCCAAGCGTAGAGTACACGGCCATCGAAAACTTAAATCTATCTTTGGCCTATACCATCTATGACGGCGAGGATAGTAGTTTCGTCGGCTATTATAAAGACAATGACCTTTACGCACTGAACTTAGCGTGGGTGTTTTGATCCTTTCGGCAGATCACAAAAATTAAGGCCGGAAGCAAAAGAAGGTCAAAAATCAAAGCAGAGGACAGCCCCACAGCAGACAGCAATCCAAACTCCGTTGTAGGAATATAATCCGATCCCGTCAGGCAAAGGAACTGAACTACAAGGATAACAGTTGTTGCGGTCACGGCTCGGCCAGAGGACTTGAGTGTTCGAAACACGGCTGAGGGGACAGAAAATCCACGCTTCATCTTAGAGTGAATTCCGAAGTAAATATGAATCGTATCATCGATAGCGACACCGATGATATGGCTTGAAATAAGTGCCGTGGCAAAATCGAGCCAAATGTCAAAGACACTCATAAAGGTAAATACAACGGCGACGGGGGCCAAGTTTGGAACCATGGAAATAAGGCTTTGTTTTGGCGATCGCCAAAAAAACAGCATACAGAAAAACATGATTATAATAGCGCCAAGCAAGCTGTTGATTTGTCCGGTGACCAAAAGACGTTCTTGGTCTGAAAAAAGGCGGCCAAAACCGATGACCTCAAAGGAAAGGTCTTTTGGTTTTGAGGTTCCGATATGATCTTTAAAACGCTGAAGAACATCACCAATTTCTTTGGCGCCATGGACATTCATACTGATCGATAGCCGAGCGATCTTAAAGTCTTCATCAACGCTGTCGTAAAGGTCTTCGCCATCATAAATAAACAGGTATTGAGCGGTCAGGGCTTTGCTTTCGGGAATTTTGCGTTTCTCAGGGTCTTCATTGTTAAAGGCCCAGTGAAATTCCTTAACGACGTCTTGAGGCCCCATCACATAATCGACCTCTGGCATATCTAGCATCCAAGACTTGATATCGGCGAGGTATTGGAGAGCTTCGGGGCTTTGAAAATAACCACTATCATTGGCTGTGAAAATCACTTCGACAGGACTGGTTCCAACAAGGTTTTTTTGAAAAATACGAGTCGACACATTAATTGGGTCAGAGTCCCGAAAGAACTTTAATAGATTGGATTCGACTTTTACTTGGGGAATTTTATAAGCAGAATAGCCAAAAATAACGACGGCGACAGCGATAATTTGAACGGGGAACTTCATGGAAATTCGAGCGCAGCATAGAACAAGTTTTTGTATAGCGTGGTCAATGCTTTTTCGTGCAACCCAAGGTTTCTTGTCTCGATGTTTCAGCCAGGGCATGACGACAAAAAACACCATCATAAAAGAAGAAAATAATCCCGAGCTAGCTGCTATTCCAAAGTATTTTATTGGAGGTATTGGGCTGAGTGTCAGTGAAATCAACCCGGCCACGGTGGTAATCACAGTGAATAGACTGGGTCGATAAACTTCTTTAATGGCATGCTCATAGGCATCCAGGCCAGGGCCAAATCGTTTGTTGCCCTCAACCAAAGCGTTAAATAGGTGAATACACAAAGCGATGCTTAGAGCGGACACCATGGGCGGAACAAGCCCCGTTATGGAGTTAAAAGGTTGGTCCATAAGAACCAACGGCCAAAATGCGGCCATCATTCCAGCGTTTACTGCCGTGAAGGCCACGATAATCGCTGTCCATCTTTGATAGATGAGGCCGATTAATAAAAATCCTATGATCACAGTGATAGGGACAAAAACAGAGTTGTCTGCAAGGACGCTTTTCCATTCTTGTGTGTTTATGGCAATGGGCCCAACGAAGCCACGGAACTGATCTTTTAAAGGCGAGGCGTTTATCAGGGCTTTTGCCTTTTCGACCATAGCTTCGCGATCAAAAATATTTTTCACATTTTTAGGCTCGATGGAAAAACCCCAAAAACGGCGGTCCTGGGAAACCACAAGAGGGCTTGCGAAAGGGTCACTTTGCAATCGCTGATCAACAGCCTTTAGGTCTCTATGGATTTCAAGGTCCAGTAGTGGCGATACATTAAAGCTACTTTCATCCCCTTCGACATGATCCATTCCAAATGCGGACATAACCTCATTGGAGTTTTCCATGTTTTCAAATTCGTTCATCAGCTGATTGAGCTGTTGCAACTGCTCAAAGCGGGGTTCCAGTTCAAACAATCCACTGAGATTATCGTCATCGGGGAAGTACTCGCGGATTTTATGTTCGAAAAGTAACTGCGGATTTGTGGGTGGCAAGAAGACGTCAGGGGTCAGGTTGAAGTTTAACCCGATGGTTGAAAGAGTGGCTAAGGTGAGGAACAGAAGGTAAAGCTTCGCTGTAATTTTCATGCTGTTAGTGTACCTAAGCTCGATTTTAGGGTCGATTTGGCGAGGTGGTTTTAGACTAAGGGGTCTCTAGCCTCGACCTTTGGCTGCAGGAAAACTAAGCGGCTGAAGATTTAGAGCTGTCCGTATCACTCACGCGGGAGTAGTGCTCCTTGGTGCGCTTCAAGCAAAGGTAATAGTCATTCCATAGGCGTTTCGGCCAAGCGTCCAGGATTTGCAGGCCTAGGCGGTTGTTTTCGGATTGAATCCA
>NYZX01000007.1 GCA_002686065.1 Pseudobdellovibrionaceae bacterium
ACTTTTTTTACTTTTTTTTGCAACCGAACCCACGGGTTCGACCAAGTCCTAATATGGGGAACCCGTTGAACTGGAATCAGATTGTCGAAGACTTTGGACCAAGGCTGTATCGCTATTTTTGCGTGCGCTTTAGTCCCGAACAGGCCGATGACCTGACACAGGAAACACTGCTTCGCCTGGTGCGAAAAGTGGATGAGGGCTACTTCGATCCGGAAAAGGGCAGCCTTCATATGCTGGGCTTCGGGATCGCCCACTACGTCGCCCTAGAAGCGAAACCACCCCTGGCTCACGAATCCCTGGACGATTGGGAATCAAAAGCCACAAGCACCGAGGACCTCGAACTGACGACAATACAAAAACAAGCCGCCTCTAAGGTTCGGGATCAGATGACTTCGCTAAGCACTGTCGAACAGCAAGTACTTGCCTTGTTCGTTGACGAGGAGCTCTCCATCAAAGAAGCATCCATTATTTTACAGCTCCCCCAAGGCACAGTGAAAAGTCATATCCACCGAGCCAAAAGAAAACTTATCTCGTCCATTCAAACAGAAGGCCTTCTATGAAAGACAAAGATCTAGACATCCTTTTAAGTGAATACAGAAAAAACCAGCCCACTCAACTGCAAGTTCAAAAATGGAAAAAGGCGGTTCAAAAAGAGCGACAGCCAAAACCAAAATATGAGTTTCAATGGACGCAAATTGTTGCGGCCTCCGTGGTTGGTTTTTTAGTTGGCGCCATGGTTTTTTATTCGACTAAAAACAAAGATGCGTTTCAAAATTTTGCACAAATTGAAAACGACAATGCAACCATCGAATACGTTTTCACCAAGACCAATTGAAACTTGTCACACGTGAAAGGAATCATCATGCTTAAATTATTAGTTTCAACCCTGTTCATCATCGCCTCACAAAATAGTTTTGCTGAATCACAAAGTACCAGTTTTGGTCGAACCAATTCCAACTTCGAAGTTCTTAGCCAAAAAGATCTTCGCGAACGCTTTGAGCTATCAGGTCAAATTTACGTCACCGATCATAGTGGCCGCCTGCTTTTTCAAGCCCCCGAATCACGACTTTGGAAGTTTGGATCTCAGGGCGACCTTCTTAGTAACTGGTCCTATCAAGCCAAAGGCTTGCCAGACATAGCCATCAAGCATCGCTGGACGCTATCAAAGGACGGACTCATCACGGCTCATATTCAACAGTTTGAAAGCATGAAAAGACGATCGAACGGTCGCGACGTAAAAACGGGTAAGCTGGTTCGCGAAGAAACCATTCTGGTCAAAGATTTTGCCCCGATCAACTGGGTCGCCCACCAAGATAATAAGCAGCACATTGTCGTCCGACTAAGCCCACACCTTGGCGACAAGGCCGATATGATGGAAATCAAAACCCTGCCCGTGACACTGACCAACCCCGTCGTCTTCGACAGCCAAGGACGCCTATGGGCTCAGGGCCATGACCTTGAAGGCAACTACCTGGCAATGAAAACCCATATGGGCCAATTTGCCATCAGCTACTCACCCTTTCGGGGCGCAAAAGAAATCGGATATGTTCAAGGCAATGAAATGACTTTAAACGTAAATAAAAACCTAAAACTTTACGTCCGAAGCGACTCGCCGATCCTTGCCACCCAGCGCCCGGCGAAACTATACGGCTTCGTTAAACAAGATCGCAAATCCGAACGTGTCCATTCTGTTCATTCTTCGGCAAGCAATAAAGAAAAAGATTTCCTTAAAAACCTTTAATCAACACGTTCCCTAATCCCATTTGCCAGGTCATTTACCCGATGACCTGGTTTTTCGTTTTTTTTGAAACAACTTCCTGGCCTTCTACGTAGCCCCTCTGGAAAAGGTCACAAGCCAAAGCCGCAAAGCAACAAATGCCACAGACAATGTCCATGAGGGGATATCATGAACCGCAACCAAGCCATCGATTTTTTTCGAGGATTATTTCTTATCATTATGATGGTGGATCATCTTTTGATCTTCGGGTTTGGCGCCCTGTTTTTTATTTATAATTATAGCTTTCAGATGTTTGGCTTTGTTTCTGCCGCCGAGGGCTTCGTGTTTATTTCAGGTCTGATGTGCGGCATGGTTTACGGTAAAGTCGCCCTTCGATCCCTCGACGAGTTCAAATCAAAACTGCTCTCGCGGCTGAAGTTGATCTATATCTATCACTTTCGAGCCATCAGCCTCATCGCAATTATGTTTGCTATCCCCCAACTGAACTCACTATGGCAACTGACCTGGGACGGAAAGCTGGCCCTCTGGAAACAGGCTCCGATCAAGGCTTGGTTTCATGGGATCACCCTTCTGTACCAGACCTCTTTTGTGGACGTACTTCCCCTGTATCTCATGCTCATGTTTGGCTTACTTATCTCCATGCCCTATCTGTTAAAGGCAAAGCCTTGGCAGTTTCTAGCTGTATCGATCAGCCTGTGGTTTGCTGGACAATTTTTCCCACAAGAAGCTTTCGGTCAGAGCATCGGACATCTTTTGGGATGGTTTGAAGTCCTCAGCTGGCAATTACTATTTTTTGGCGCAGCCTACCTTGGCTTACAACATATTCGCGGCCATAAAATACCGATCAATAACCACGCCTTTGGCTTCGCCGTAATTACAAGTCTTGTCTTGTTTTATATCCGCCACTTTCATTTATCACAGGCCGAAGCCATCGGCTTAAACCTGTTCAATGTCCGCACCCTCGGCTTGGGACGCATTCTGAATTTTATCAGCCTTGGCTATGCGATCTACTTTTTGTCTGCTCGGGGACTGGTCCGCTTTTCATTGGCTGCGATTAACATCCTTGGCCGAAATTCCTTAAAAGTCTTTTCCGTTCACCTGGTCATCGTCTACTTCACAGGCTTTTTAAAACCCTGGATTTCAGCCCAAGGACTTATGATTCAGCTTGGTCTGTTTGGCGTATCTATACTGAGCCTGTACCTTCCTATGATTTATAGCGAACTCCTCGTGGCCTTAAAACGCCCCAGCAAAATGGCCCTAAAGACCTAGCCGAACAGGGTGTTGGAATTCCGTGGTTGTCAGTGCGCTTTGACCGCACTATGGTCCCCCTATGGAATCGATCAATTATTGGAAAAATCAGTTTGAAGATTATCTTTCAAAGCGCCCCTGTGAGGACGGCTCGCACGACCTTAGTCATTTTCGACGAGTGTGGAAAATCGCCGAAGGGTTGGCTGAACCCCAAGATGACCTGCTCGTCATTTTAGCAGCTTGTTATTTTCATGATTTTGTCAGCTACCCCAAAAATCATCCTAAACGAAGTCAATCGTCGGTTGATGCCGCCAAAGAAAGCGCCATCGTGCTTCGAGACATGGGATTTCCAGAAGACAAAATGGATGCGGTCAAACACTGTATTGAAGCTCATTCATTTTCCGCCAATATCGCCACCCAAACCCGTGAAGCCGAGGTCGTTCAAGATGCTGACAGAATGGAGTCCTTGGGGGCCATCGGACTAGCTCGAACCTTTTACGTGGCTGGCCTAATGGGTTCACATCTATTTGATTCAGAGGATCCCTTTGCTAAAAATCGCAAGCTGGATGACCGGTCCTATGCCATTGATCATTTTGAAGCCAAGCTGTTCAAACTGCCGGGCTCTATGAAGACGGAAAAAGGCCGAGCCGAGGCGAAACGCCGCGCCATGGTTCTTTCTAACTACCTTAAAGATTTAGAAGCCGAGCTATAAATCTGGCTTCGCCCGCCCAAGCCAAAATGGACGGTACCCTGTTGGTCAAAATTGATCTAAGATCTCGACATAACAAAGATCTTACTTTTGGGGTGATTCAAGATGGTCGCGATTCGTATCTTATTGCTTAATTTAGGTGTTTTGTTGGGTTTCCGCGCCCTTTTTGCAATGTGGTTCTATGACCCCACCACCGAATCAACAGACATTTTAAGCGCCCTTTGGCTGGGACTCCGCTACGATCTTCGCCTGGCCGCCACGATCACCTTATTGTTTATGATCGTTTCCATCCTTCGTAAAAAACTGGGGCGACAAAACTATCTTCGCTTATCAGTTCTGTTTTCTTTGCTGGTCGGCTTCTTTTTGTTTTCCATGTACTTCATCGACTTTGGCCACTACGCCTACCTGAAAGTACGTAGTAGCTATGTCATTATGCGATTTCTAGACAACTGGGATATCTCATCAAAGATGATGTTTGAATCCTACCCGGTCATCTGGCTTAGCCTTGGCGTCCTATTGCTGACTTTGGCCTATGGCTGGCTGTTTGGTTATCGCATGCAACAGCGCCCTCTATTTAAGGGCGGCATTCAGTTTTTAGGCTTATTTGTCTTAATCGCTGCCTGTATGTATGGAAACTTTGGACGCTACCCACTGCGCTGGAGCATGGCCTACACCAACAGCAGCTATGCAACCGCATTGGGGCTAAACCCCATCATGTTCTTTTTCGAAACCGCCAACAAAAGTAGCGCCGAGGGAAAAGCTCCTAGCCCTGAAAAAGTCCAAAAAGCAAAGCAGTTGCTGGCCAGCTTAAGAGGACCAAGCACCCCTTGCCAGGACGATCAATGCCGAATCACCTATAAGCACAAGGGACAAGCCCCCAACGTCGTCGTCATCGTGATGGAATCTTTAGCCCACCACAAGACCTCCTTCGTAGCAAAACAACTGGATCCGACACCGACGCTAAGCCAGCTGGCCCAATCCAGCTTATATTACGACAACTTTTACGTCCCAGTCGAAGGCACAGCTCGGTCTATGTACGGCCTTGCCACCTCTACGGCCGACGTCACCCCTTCACGAACCAGCGCTTCAAGAGATCCACGCCTAGCCAAACGAGACATCCCCCTAACGCACCTAAAGTCTCATCAGAAATATTATTTCCTTGGCGGCAGCGCAAACTGGGCCCAAATTCGAGCTTTATTTTCAGGAAACATGAACGACATTCATATTTTTGAAGAGGGCAGCTATCCTGACGTGCCCATCGTTGACGTCTGGGGGATTTCAGACAAAGACCTTTTACTAGAAGCAGCAAAACACCTTCAGGCAGAAAAAGACCCTTTCTTTGCTGTCGTTCAACTTTCCGGTTTTCACCGGCCTTATACCATTCCCGAAAACACCGGCGGCTTTGAAGTGACCCACCCTGATAAGTCCCTTTTGAAGAAAGCCGGGTTTATATCCACTGAGGAATACAACTCGATCCGCCTTTCCGATTGGTCGGTCGGCCAGTTTTTCAAAACAATCAAAAACACCAAACTTTATGACAACACCATCTTTGCCATCATCGGCGACCATGGGCTTCCTTGCGAAGGGTCTCGCCTGATTTCAAAAGCTGCGAACGCCACCGAACTTTGCAAGTTTCAAACCCCTCTAATCATCCATGCCAAGCAATGGAGCCAACAACCTCAAAAGATCAGCTGGCTTGCATCTGAGCTTGATCTGATTCCATCGCTAATTCACCAGGCTTCACCAGATATTAAAATCGACCCTCAGACCGATATCTTCAGTTCTCAACACAAAGAAAACAAAGCACAGCTGTTCTACTACCACTATTCAGAGGAACACGGAGCCATCACAAAAAACACGGTCTGCCGATCTACAAAAGCCGGTAAAACAGTTGCTTTTAACCGGGACACAGACCAACCAGCTTCGGATGAAGAGGTCAAACAATGCAGTGCCGTTGCCGAGGCCTTAGAAGTCTATCGCCGAGATCAACTATACAATCCAAAAACTCTAGAGATGGCTTCTAATAAGGGCGGGGCACAGTAGCCCCACCCACTTAATTAAAGGACGTACACGGCTCCAAAAGCAAAAAAGGCGCCTATAAGCCAAAGCGAGACGGACAGGATATAAATCCAGAACGACCAAGCCCGGCTACGCATACAGGCCCGAGCCAGTTCTTTATCTATCGGACAAGGTTCAAACCTCGCTCGATACTGAAGGACTCCAGCAACCAACAACATCCCGCCGCTGAAGCCGAACACCATCCCCTTATATTGCGATAACCAAACCACCTGTGGGACCGCACTAACAAAACCAGCAAGACTTGCCCCCATCCCTAAAGCCACAAACAAACTTGGCAAGGCACAACAAAATAGGGTTCCGGTCGAAGCAAACAGGGATAACCAAGATCCGAGCTTACTCACTGACTTCTCCGACAAAATCAAACCCGGCGCCAGTGATGATTTCTTTCATCTTCGCCCTTGATAGCTTTTGCCCCTTTTTAAACCGTAGATGAACCTCCATCTTGTCTAAATCAACTTTCACGTCTTCGACTTCTTTCTCAGACTTAAAGTTCTTCGTGATACCCTGAGCACAAAAGGCACAAACCATTCCCTTAACCTTAATGGTGGTCTCTGTGGCCGTGCTAGAAACCACCTCGGCCGTACTTCCTTCGTGCTTATGACCATCATTTTTGTGGTGCTTATGCGCGTCTTCAGCTTGAAGTGAAATTGAAATAAAAGCCGACAAAATAATAAACATCCAAGTTTTCATAATCTCTCCTAAAAATGAGTGATGTAATTAAACCGAGTCACGCCGTCCAAAGACTGACCCAGTTCAAATAGTAAGTTGTTATAAAATACGCGAATAAACGGGGTGACATCCCGAACCGGATCCTCATCCACAAATTGATTTTGCTGCCACTGCAAAATCAACCAAGAATGTATCCCTTCAAAGTCAGCCACATAAGGCGCTACCCCGGCCCGGACGATGGACTGCCGAAAGTCTGACCCTTCGCCGTTGTACGATTCCAAATGCTTTGCCAAGAAGTACAGTTCTCGGTCCTCAATATCAAACTGAAGACCCGATACACCTGACAGTCGACCCCGACCGGAAAAATCACTTCCCCCAAGACCTTGTAGGGCGTAGATGTTTCCTTGGTAACTCGAGCCATTCCAGCGCTTTAATAAAAAGTTCGTGGTGAAAAAGCCCGCCTCACGGTCTGTTTCCCGATTAGGACGCCTTAGATAGTGCGCGCCGAAGGCAAACCGGTGAGTCGCTGAATAATTGATTTGATTGTGCGATAGCAGCTCGGACTGACTACCCATAATTCCCAGGGATCCCTTAAAGGACACGGGGTGAGCCCAGCTACTGCTACTTAAAAGCAGCCCTATGACTGCAAGTATAGATTTCATTTATCCTCTCCAAGATAGATTGATATTAGGCCAATCGATTTTGGATAAAGATCAAATGATATAGACCGCCAAAAGGCTTCGTTTATTTTTTGGGACAAACCTTGGTCGATCAAACTGCGGAGGACCGGTCGCACGAGGCCCTTGCAATAAGGCCCATCGGTCGCGATCGACGAGGCTGAGTAATTTCAAACCCACGGTTTTCGAGCGCTCTAAAAGACTTTCGCTGCCCACAGGGCCCGTCACACTCAGCAAGCATTGATCGACTTGGCAATAGGGACAGTCCGTTTGGGCCGAAGGAAAAACCGACTTGCTGGACATGCCTTTTGGAGCCTGATGATGACCTGTCCCCAAATCCATTACAGCCATCTGATCACAGTGAGATGACTTCGAGGCTCCTTGTTGCAACCCCTGGTCTTGGCAAAAGGCGATCTGACCCGACTGCACCGCTAACACACTAAGAAGAACCAACACCCGAATAAACACCTGACTACCTCATCTGCCGTATCAGCTGTTTGATTTCATCCAACTTCTGGTCCGCCGCCTTTGGATCTTTCGACTGAATCGCCGCATGAACGCAATGCCCGAGGTGACCATCCAAGATATTTCTTTCAACCCGAGCCAGGGCGGCTTTAATGGCTTTCATCTGCTGAAGAATATCCACGCAGTAGCGCTCATCCTGGATCATTTGAGTCACACCACGGATTTGCCCCTCAATTCGCCGCAGGCTTTTTAGTTCATCCAAATGTGGAGCCCCGGATTGGGCGTGGGACAGTTTTGATTCCATCAACTAATCGTATACCCCCTGGGGGTATATTGCAATTCATCGACGAAAAAAGACCTCAAATCGACCTCGGTGGTCCTGAAGGTTTCAATCAGGGTCAGGCGCGCGTTTAGACGACCCTAACTTCATTTCACACCTAGGCCTTTATCCTCGAAAAAAAGGAAGGCCGGCGACATATTTTAGACAGATATGCCACAGACGAAAATGCAAACCAGCCAGGCCTTCAATATCAACTCGGCCAAACCACGCCTTCATCCCAAGGGCATCATGGAATTTCTATGGTGGAGCTTTGGCTTGTTACTATTTGCCCACCTGATTTCGACCTACCTGCTGGTCGAGCACGGCATTTACATTAAACGATTCGACTTTAACCACGAACGAAACTTCCCGACCTTCTTCGCCACCTTTCAGCTGGCTTTCGCTGGTATCTTGCTGTGGCATAGCTTTAAAGCGGCCACCTCGAAGTCATTTTCAGTGACCTGGAAGCTACTCAGCTTCGTCTTTTTGTTTTTGGCCTTCGATGAATTCTTCCAAATTCATGATCAACTGGGGGCACGGGTCTCTGACGTCAAAATACAAACCTCCAGTTGGGTCGCTCCCTATATGGCAGGGCTAGCTGGCCTTAGTGTCATCGGAGTACCTTGGTTTTTTAACCTGCCATTAAAAACACGTTGGGCCTTTTTTATATCAGGAACTATTTTCGTCACGGGCGCAGCCGGAGTTGAAATTGTTGGCGACATTCTAAAAACCAACTTCGGATTCCAGCACCTATACTACCGGCTAGCAATCACCGTCGAGGAAAGCTGTGAATTCATCGGCCTCACGCTATTTATCAAAGCCTTGCTCGATTATTATTTCAGCCAAAAAGACGAGCTCTCTTTGCCTTGGGTCGATGTCGACTGTAGACCGCCTATCGAGACTTCGAAACCTGGTGAGGCTCCCCTTTAGAAGACGAGTAAATCGTGTTTCCAGCCAGGCCGTTATTGTACTGCTGAATATATGCTTTTAATAAGTCCGACATCTTTTTTAAATCTTCGGGTTGATCCAAAGGATGCCTTTGCTGTCGATCATTAAAAAAGTCATACAGATCTTGCTGACCGTTAGGCCCCTGATGCAACACCAGGTGATCTTTCACTAACCAGTAATTCCCACTTAAAAAGAAGACCGCATCACCCGACGTTGATGAGTCAAACACCGATCGCCCCAACCGAGTGTGCGGTGAGCCTTCCAGATCCAAATAATCTAAAACCGATGGGTAAATGTCCGCATGCTGGGTGATTTGCTGGGTGTTTGGATGTTTAAAGGTCTTTGTTGGATGATAAAATATCAAAGGCACCATATGACGGCCCGTCGGCGAGTTATAGTGCACCGACTTGGACATCTGCGTATGATCCGCTGTAATGACAAACAAGGTGTTTTCATACCAGCCCTGCTGACGAGCTGTTTCAAAAAAACGCTTTAGCGCAAAATCGACATACTGAACACTGGCGTGAATTTTTAGATCCCCACCCTTGAACCGATCTTTGTATTTCTCGGGAACGTGGTAGGGCTGATGTGTGCTGATCGTAAACACCGTCGAAAAGAATGGCTGAGGGTGCTTACCTAGTTCGCTGGCCATGTACTGCAAAAAGGGCTCATCGAACAAACCCCAGTTCCCATCAAAATCACGATCAACATGGGGATAGCGCTCTAAGGGATAATAATCTTTAAGCCCCGCCATCGAGGAAATCGCATCGAAATACATCGTGCCTTTTCTTGCCGCATGAAAAAAACTGGTGTGATAGCCGTGGTCCGATAACACCCGCCCCAAGCCATACCAGCGATTCGATTGGTAGTTGGACTTCGCCAAAGGAGTCGCCATCAACGAAGGGATGCCAAACAGTATTGCCGGCAAGGCCTCGATCGACTTTCTTGCGTTGGCCATATTATTGGGAAAGTAAAGTGACTTCTCAATCAGTTGATCCAAAAAAGGCGTATATCCCTTATAGCTGTTCGCCTTTCCGATGAATTCGGTCGCAAAACTTTCAAGGATGATTAATACAACATTTTCAGGTTTTCCGGCTGACCAGCCCGTGTCTTTCAGTCGCGGCAGATACCCGTCTAAGTCTTTCTCTGAATAAAACTGCACAGGCTGAAGCAAATTCTTTTGCTTACTTGTCAAAAACGTAAAGGTCGAATTCAACGATAAGATCCCAAGCTCCGTCGCCCCAGATCCGAAGGCATGGGCTGTTTTAAGCGGCTTAGTTTGCAAGCCCCCTCGGATACCGATCACAGCGACCGCAATAACCAGCAAACGTAAAATACCGGCACCAAGCCAACCAAGGCGATCTTGCTTAGAGTGTTGCCAAGGTTTATAGGACATCCAAACAACGCCAGCCACGATCGCAAACATCACGCTTAGGTGCCAATAGTTCACAATAAACTGGTCAACTTGGTTGGCCGCCTCATTCCCTAAGAACAAAACGGACTTGTTTAATCGCGTGTCCGTAAACTTGTAGTACTCGATGTCTGCTAGGTTCATTCCGATAAAAACGAAATTCGCCATAATAAAAATGACCTTTAGTAGCTTTTGATAGACATCGGTTCGAGCCAATTTAAAAGGCACCAAAGCCATTAAAATAAAAATGAGGTTCGACATCAAAACAGCCGAGACATCAAAGCGCAGCCCTACAAGAAAGGCCCCAACTAACTCAAAGAAGTGAAACTTTTGGAACTGATTCCAGTTCAAGATCATAAAGCCTAGACGCATGAACTGATAGATTCCTACCAGCACCATCAACCGCCCGAATAGCCACTTTGTCAGCCTCACTCTATGTCCTTACCAAAAGTTATTTAATAACGACTAGTGTACCTAATGCCGATTTGTCAGCAAAGCCTTAGTTTTTCAGATCCAGCCCTGCGGAGGCTGCTACGACATAGGTTACGGATTCCTCCGTGGGCAAAGGAATCCATTCATCCTCATCAACCACTTTATCAAAGCGACCCGAAGCCCAATCTTTTTTCGCCGCTTCGACTTTATCCTTCGAGCTAGAGACTAAATTCCACCACAAATACCGGGGCTCAGAAAACATCTGACCACCGAAAATCATGAACTCAGCACCGGGCTTAGCATTGATTGTCCAGTGACTTCCTGGCTTGAAAGTCAGCATATCGAAACGCTCAAGGGTTTCTGTTTCAACGTCGACCTGTCCCTCGATCACATAAATAGCGGCATCATGATCGGCATTTAGTTGATGGGAAAAGACGCCGCCTTCGGATGATTTGGCATTGAGATAAAATAAGGGTGAGTAAGTGGGAACCGACGAGTTGTGACCTAAAAATTCGCCTGCGATCAGTCGAAATTGAATTCCTCCCTGCTCAAACTGCGGCAGTTCGGATTCTTTACTATGATAAAAACCAGGGTCCCGATCCTCTTGGCCCTTTGGCAAAGCCAACCAAAGTTGAATCCCCTCCAACTGCATTGGTTGATCTAAGGCCTGACTGCGCTCGCTATGCACGATACCTTTTCCCGCCGTCATCCAATTCACTTCTCCGGGTCGAATGGCTTGGGTGTTACCAAGACTATCCCTATGCATGATTTCGCCGTGAAAAAGGTAAGTAATGGTCGCAAGACCAATATGAGGATGGGCTCGAACTTTCAGCTCTTTTTCACCGAACAATTCGGTAGGTCCCATATGATCCCAAAAAATAAACGGCCCGACCATCTGCTGCTTTCGCTGAGGTAAGGTCCGGCGCACAACAAAGTCATCCCCCAGGTCTTTGGTTTTCGGCTTTAATCTTTGATGAATCGAACTCATAGAAAACTCCAAACTCGTGCAACGACTTTGGAGTCTATACAAGGCCGCCCCTAGGGGCCACCCCTATCCAAGGCTTGTCTTGGAACAAGAAAATTTATAGACCAAACAGCATTTCGCTATTCAGCTCGACATCCGTCGGAAGCCGAACGTCATTTTCAATAATATGAAAAAACCGATCGAAATCCAAAGGCTTAGGAAAGCAACAGCGAATACCTAGTTCAGCTGGAAGGTTGTCTGGCGAGAACTTACCCGAAAATAAATAGATCAAGTCCGGCTTGTGAAGCTCGCCACTGCGAAGATCCTGCACCATCTGAATCCCCGTTTGATGAGGCATATCGTGATCCGTAAGGACGATATCTATCTTATGGTCATGGATCAGCTTTTTCGCTTCCAAAGGATGGGTGGCCGTCATGCAATTAAGATCAGCCATCCAAAACCGCAAGCGCATCATGCGCGCCAGTTCCGCATCATCATCGACCAACAGAATCTTCTTACCCCGTAGCTGTTCAGACGCACTAAACATGCAGTTACCCCATCTGGTTAGATCGTCACGTCCCATTCATGACGATTTCAGGATAATACAGCACCCGGGTCACTCGGAATGAATGCCCCTGAATGTCTCTGATAGAAACAAGATCCATTCAAAAATCTTCAGTGATTTTTACTAGTTAAAGCCCCGCCAAAGGGATTATCTCAACCCATCTGTTCAAGCCAAAGACCCGAAATAGAACATTTTCCGCTCAAATCGAACTGATCGGTCTTTGACCAGAGTGTTGCCCTACGGGACGGCTTGCAACATTTCGCAGCGCTCCGTTAACCAATTCGTAAATGTTCGGCAAGATAAAGAAACAGAGGTGATTATGCTACGACGACTTGTTTTAACTGCGCTTTTTATTCCAACCATAGCCTTCGCTAAGACCGTTCAAGTGGGCGGCCAAGGATCGGTCCAGGCCGAGCCGGATCTTGTTTTTGTGAATGTCAGCCTGTCACACCGAGATATGAACGCAAAAAAAGCTCAAGAACAGGTGGCCAAAGCCCATGCCGGCCTTGTTGAAGCCCTTCAAAGTTTTGGACTTTCAAAGGATAGCTATCCCACCGTAAATTTTGCGATCACACCTATTTATCGCTACGGCGGCAGCCTTTCAAAAACAGGCAAACCCCAATTTGAAGGCTTTGAAGTCAGCCATCAGGTTGAAGTGGAGTTCAAGGAGACCGCAAAAATAGGTCGACTGCTTGATAAAGTAGCTGGACTCAGTAGCGAGGCTCAACTTCGAATCGACGGCCTGAATTGGCAAGTGAAGCAACACAAACAGTTCGAGCTAAAAGCGCTCAATCTGGCCGTGGCTGACTGTAAAACTAAAGCCGAAGTCATCGCCGACGCCGCCGGATCTAAACTGGGTCCTGTTGATACTCTCCGACACGGATTCAGCCACAGCCCGATTCCAATGTCCCACAGGGGAGCTATGGAAATGGCCGTAGCTGGCAGCGCTGCTCCAACCAATATCAACCCAAAGGCGCTAGAAATTAGCGCCCATGTGGACTGTGTCTATTCATTGAACTAGGTGCGGGCAAGCTCGCCCGACCCTTCTTAGGTTTACTGACAAAGCTTGATTTGCTTCGCTCGCGTCTGTCCGCCCAGGGCGCTGGTGAAGTCTTCGCTTTTGTTCGACTCAACCAAAGACATGCGTAATTCATCGGTTGGCTTGAGATATCGTCCTACCTCACCCGACCCATCACCGTTCAGCCTTGGGCTTTTACTGACAGATTTTTCAAGCGACCCATAATTGTAAGCCGTCAGATTATCAAAAGACCCACCTTCAGCGACTTTTTTAGGATTCAGATTCAAAATCAAATCAAAGCCGTCTGCGTAGGTGATATCGAAAATGTCTGGGTTATGTTCTTCATCGATCATTTCAATCATGTCGTCATAAAGCGAGTTATCCCGACGGTTGGAAGCGACCCATAATGCATATGTTTCTTTAAAGTCCGAATCAAATTCGAAGCGCACGATATCTAGCTCGTAAAACATTTGGATATCTTCGTCTCTGGGTTCAACGGGCTCGGTGTGCAGGTAAGGACCATAGGTCACACTATTGGCCATCTCTTCCGCGGTCATATTCACACAGTTCGGAGCCGCCGAATAGGCTTGGGCTTCGATATCTCTGAACGAGGCTTCGGCCAAAAGTTCAGCATCTTCTGAGGTCAGCTTATCACCGACAGGAACCACGTCCATTTTAAACTTGGGATCCGCAGCACCAACAGGACGAGGACGCTCGGTAAAAAAGCCGGCGTCGGATCGGTCTTCAGCATAGGCTAAAGGGCTTGTTCCATAGCGAACCTGTGGAAGCCTCCAGTAGTTTCCTTCGCTTCCGAAAATGCCGCCGATAGGCCAGTTTAGCCCGCCATCTTTTAATCCACGATATTGGTAGTTAATAACGATGCTTCGAACCTTTTGACGAATCAAACAGTTAAGAACTTTTTCTTTATCATCGGCTTCTGCAGCTGCACCAGCCTTCACGCCTGACTCAGTCATACAAGCATCAAACAACGGAGCAATATGATCTAGCTCTCTGGCTTGACCTTGCGAGTCCACATCTAAGTCTTTGCCACAATCTTTTCCTTCGCAGGCTTCTACCGCCTTGATCTGTGGGGCAGGCTGGGCAGTGGCTCGCGGTGCAGAGACCGGCTTTTGCGGCCGGGTCGCCCGAGTTTCTCCGTTGTTTGCCTGGATCACTGGCTGAGGGTTCACAGGCTCAACTACGATGTTTCGCGGGTTGGCCACCATATCGGCACAATGAAGCTTCTCAACGTCTGATTCCAACACGTCACAATAGGTCGATGCGACTTCTGACTGACAGCTGGTACGAGTTGTACTGCTTGCTGCTGACAAGCAGGCATAAGAAGCCTTCAACCAAAGCAAGCAGTCCGACGGCGAGGAAACCACGGCTTCGGAACAACGCTCATCTTCTGATACGGCTTGCAACTGATCCGCCGTCAATGAGTCCGTCGCCACTAGTTTTCCTTCAGGGGAAATGGTCAATACGTTGACCTGAGGCTTGCCTGAGTCCTGAGCCCCGGCTTGCGGATTTACTGCGGCAGGCGCCACAGCTGCTAAAGCGGCACAGTCCATTTCAAGAATAGCTTTACAGGCAGCTTGCTCACGCACGGAAAAGCTCACGCCTTTTAATTTGTTTTCATCTTTTAACCATGCGGTCATCGCTTGAACGACGTCTTCTTTTTTTACCACGTCCATTTCGTGGATTTTTTCTTCCGCTTTTTCCGCTTTCGGATCTGATTTCGATCGAATCAATTGCTTCACAACAATTTTGCCATCTGCCAAATACCGAACACTGGATTCTTGAACGCAATCACCCTGAGTGTTAGCCGTCTGGGCCTGCAAGGAATCGCCAATTTTAAACTGGGCTTTTCCTTTGCTGGCGCCAAAAACCAGAGCCGTTACATCAGCTTGAGCCGGCTGAAGCTTTGCCAAGGAACAGCCTTCTGTCGGAGTCATAACCATATTGGCTGTAATCAGGCTGACCTCTGTATCGCTGGTCTTTAGGATGGCCGCGATCTGAACAGGGTTGCTTTGATCCTTAGCCATTAAAAAGGCTTCATCCATTGGTTTTAAGTCTGCATTTAAGGCCTTAGGTTTAAACCCGCCGTCTCCACAACCTGACAACATCATTGCACCAGCAACTAACCAGATGACTGACTTCATCACACAATCCTTCCCTTCAAGGGGGTCTCATAAATTCTGTACGCCCCTTAGAACTTCACAAATTGTGCCAAAGTGGGACGTCCCACGAAGACCGGGCCTAGCCTTAGCCTGTCAAAAACCTATACAGCAGCGGAATTTCGGCACCGATCGGGTAATGAAAGCCTATCGAAAGACACAGAGTGTTTAGGACAAAACGGCGCGACTTCAAATTCCCTGGGTGGCATACTTTTTTACGATGAAACGACTTTGGATCAATCACCGCTTGGGTGGTCTTTTCGCTTTACTTTTAATACTCGTGATCGACTCGGTCGGACTGGCCTCGACCACCCAACAGAAATTCGACCGCACAGCCGTCTCGATCTCTGGATCAAGCACACTGACCCCGGGCGAATATCAGATTGCTCTACATATCACCACCATCGACGAGTGGCACACCTATTGGGTTAACCCCGGCGACTCAGGCGCTCCGACAGAGCTCAGCTGGTCGGACTCGGTTAGACCAGAAGGCCCGCTACTGTATCCCACGCCCGAACGTATCCCAGGGGTGCTTCAAACCATCGGATATCATCATGGGCTGACTTTGAAGCAAAACATCTTGTGGCATCAACCCACAAAACCCCTCCAGGTCGAGATCGACTGGCTGGTGTGTAAAGAAGCCTGCTACCCCTACTCAGCCCGCCTGGTGGTCGACAGCCCCGAACAGCTTCCTGTCACCGAAACTCCACAAAACCCCGAGACTTATCCACAAAACCTTAAAGTCAAAGCCCTGATCTCAGAAAAGGATGTGACCTTACACCATCCGGATCACCTTGTGTTTTCCGATCTTTTTTTTCTAAGTAATCAGCATTTCAGTAATGCGCCCCCCGAATTGATCAAGGCCAACGCAAGCAGGACTCAACTAGGTTTAGATGCCCAGTCCTCAAGTGCTCCTGATCAACCCGAAAAAGCCTTGGTGGTTTTTCGCGATAAGTCCACCTCAATACCTCACAGCCAGTGGGTTCTTTTAAAACCACAAACACCATCGGTGTTGTGGTTCATGTTGCTGGCCTTTTTCGGAGGCCTCTTACTTAACCTCATGCCCTGCGTGTTTCCGGTTCTATTTTTAAAAATCCAGGCCTTGGTACAACTAGACGAGCGCCCTTCGAACGGGATCGCCTACACTCTTGGGGTCTGCCTGACTTTCTTTGCCCTTAATGTGTTGCTACTTGCTTTAACGGCCTCCGGACAGGCCTTGGGATGGGGCTTTCAGTTTCAGTCCCCCGCCGCTTTGGCCTTCATGGTGGTGTTATTTTTCCTTTTGGCCCTATATATGTATGGCTACTTTGACCTGCCTCTGGCTTGGCTACAAAATTCGGCCGCACAGAAAAGCCGCGGGGATTTTCTAACTGGAGTCCTTGCTGTTTTTGTTGCCTCACCTTGTACGGCTCCATTCATGGGCGCGGCCCTTGGCTATGCCTCTTTACAACCAGTGATCATTCAAATTTTGATCTTTCAAGCCTTGGCCCTTGGCTTTGCTTCGCCTTTTTATCTACTTCCCCTGCTGCCAAAAAACTATCTACCCAAAATAAGGCCCGGCGCGTGGATGGAACACTTTAAAAAGTTTATGGCCTTCCCCTTGCTGTTTACAGCTCTGTGGTTGACCTCGGTTTTTTTACAAGTCTCCGGAGAAACGCAAACCCTTGCTTTATTAGCTGGCCTGATCTGGATCTTTCTTTTCATCTGGAGCCAAAAATCCTTCCAAAGTCTACTCGGCCGCTGGGGTCTTCCTTTGGTTTGCGGCTTTGCTGTCTACCTATTTATGGCTCCGCAAATGACATCCAGGCAAAGCGCAGACAGATCGAAAGGCTCCGATCGCCTGTATAGCTGGCAAACTTTTGAAGACAAAGACTACCAGGCCCTGGCCAACCAACGACAAGCCCCGGTGTTCATCAACTTCACGGCGGCATGGTGTCTATCTTGCCAGGTTAACGACCGGCTGACTTTTGCCGATCCACAAGTACAAAAATATATCAAAGACAACAATATCTTGATGGTCAAAGCTGACTGGACCAAGCCCGATGAGCTCATTGCAAAAACATTGAAGCGCTTCGGACGTAACGGCATACCTGTTTATGTCGTTTATCAACCCAAGGAAAGCAGCTACAAACTGCTTCCAGAAGTGATCACCCCCCGTTTATTTATAGATAGCTTTTAAACCTTGTAAGGAGGACAACATGAAGTTCATCATCGCCACCCTAATTTCCGCAGCAGCAAGTCTGGCCGTCGCCGGAGTCGAAATCAATCAAGCAGCCCCTGACTTTGAACTTAAAAGTAGCCAGGGAAAGACCGTGAAGCTTAGCGACCAAAAAGGAAAATGGGTCGTCCTTGAGTGGTTCAACAACGAATGCCCTTATGTCGAAAAGCACTACGGTACCCAGAACATGCAGTCCCTTCAAAAAAAATTCACCGAAAAAGGCGTTGTGTGGCTGACCATGGCGTCAAGCGCCCCGAACAAGCAAGGCCATATGACACCAAAACAAGCCAACAAAATCATCGCCGATCGTAAGGCCTCACAGACAGCGCTTCTATTAGACCCTTCTGGTCAGGTGGGCCGTTTATATGACGCCAAAACCACACCACATATGTTTGTGATCAACCCCGAAGGTAAGGTCTATTATCACGGAGCCATTGACTCTGACAGCTCGTTCAAGCCCTCAACCATCAAGGGCGCCAAGAACTATGTGGATATCGCACTCAGTGAAGGACTGGCGGGCAAAAAGCAGGCCTCGGTCAGCCCCCAAAAACCCTATGGATGCAGTGTAAAATACGCCAGTAAGTAATAATTTTTTGCCGAAAGCCACAAAGACATTCATACTTTGCCGCTTTCGGCTTTTTTAGCACTCACCCCTGACAAGGAACCTATATGAATCCTCAGTCTTTAACGGTCGCCTTTATTGCCCCTGTGATGATTCTAGTTCTACTTGTCGGTATCTACCTTTCAAACGTCCATCCTGGTTACTTGGATTACTATCTAAAAGAAGACTATTACTTAGAATGGTGGTCCTTTCTAACCTTGGCTAGCACCAGCTTGATGACCATGATTGTTGGTCATCAACGGCGCATCAAGTACAACGAACCCTTCTGGTCTGTCGCCACCGCCGGCACCTTGTTGGTCGCTTTGGTTTTCTTTTTCGGTGCGGGCGAGGAGGTTTCCTGGTTACAACGAATCCTTGGTGTTGAATCCGGCGAGTTATTTCGGGCCCATAACAAACAAGCCGAAACCAATCTGCATAATATGGTCATCAACGGAGTCAGCATCAACAAGCTGGTCTTTGGAAAAATTCTGACTCTGGCTATTGTTATTCACAATATTGTTTTGCCGATCATGGCCTTAAAAAACAAGAAGTGGCAAAACCTGGTCGAACGCTTTGGTTTATTTTTGCCATCCCCAAAACTGGTCGCGATCTATCTGATTGTTGTCATTGGAGTCTCGCTTCGACTGGTTGAACACGAACGCTTTCGAGAAATCATGGAGCTCGGCGGAGCACTTCATTATTCAGCCGCCATTTTTATGGCCTACGTTCTTGGTGTCTTCAACAGCAAACCTTTGGTCACTGACCGTCATGGACAAACCACTGCCGTATACTTGTTTATCGGCATGACTTTGTTTAACGCCTTTATCGCATTGGTTTTGGCCGGCTTTAAACACAACCTTGCCGTCTAGGCTTGGCACGTTGTTCGCTTCATAGAACCCTATGAAGCGATTAAATCAAAACAACCCCCACAATTACTTTCATGTCTCCGGATATTGTCCGTATCCCGCCTGGCCCAGCGAATCTGTGTCCGATGTCTGGAGCGACTTCAACGATACTCTTGCCGACTTCGAAGACGACCATGTGAAAACTCACGCCTTCGTATTGTTACCTGATCACTACGAATGGATCTGCTCGATGCCGGAGGATGCTGATGTCTTGGGAACTTTAAGCTGGTTTCAAGAATGCGTCGGATTCGTCACCCTTCACAGTGGCGCCAAATCGGAGTTCCGTGATTCAGCCATGGAGCCCCAGTCCTTTTTTATCGGCCCCCCCAATTACACCCAGCTGAATAGCTTAGACACCTACAGACAGGCCTATTGCTATACCTACGGCAGCCCGACAGAAAACAAGTTAGTGGCAAAACCTCAACACTATCCCTACAGCACCATGCCCTATGTCTTAGGCTTGATGGAGGACAATCTTGGGTTCACTTGCTGGGATAATATGGGTTTGATTTCACACCCACAGGCGGTGTTCGACGAAATCGAGCTCTATTGGATGATGTACCATAAACATATAATGGGCTCGGACGAGCCCACGAACTAGCTTACTTAATGGCTTCTCGGAGGTAGGCGGAGGCCGCATCCATCAACCAGACCACGACAGCGATAACAATAACCAGTGTACCGACTTCGCCCCAGCGCAATTGCCCTTGAGCTTCAATCAGAAGGTCACCGATACCACCACCGCCGACAAGTCCGATGATCGTGGCCATGCGAACATTAATGTCCCAACGGTAAATCGCAAAAGCGGTGTAAGGCAGAACAATCTGTGGAACAACGGCAAACCAAACCACCTGCAAGGGGCCGGCACCTGTCGATTTTATCCCTTCAACAGGACCATCACTTATTCCCTCGGCCAATTCCGAAAAGTTCTTCGTTAGAGACGCCACCGAATGTAGGAACAAAGCCAACATCCCCGCAAAGGGACCAACCCCAACCCAAACGGTAAACACGATGGCCCACACAAGGGCTTCAATCGAACGAGTGATATTCGTTACCAAACGCAAGACCGTGTAAATGCCGAAAGTAAACGAGTTACCACTCATGATGTTTTTTGCGCACAAGAAGCTAAGAACGAAAGCAATCGGAACTGCCAAGACCGTCGCCATAAAGGCAATGAAGATCGTCTGTACCACGGCCTCAATGGCACGAGGAAGAATATGAAAATCCGGAGTCAGTATTCCTGTTAAAATTCGCTTCACACCTTCAATGCCGTTGGCATCAAAAATTTCGATTAAACTGAAATCTGTAAAGGCAATGCCTGACTTCAGGGCGAAAACAAAAGCTAAAGCGAGTTCCCAGTTAGAAAAACTTAAATACCATGCGGTCTGACTTTGCTCGTCTCCGAACTGAGGCATGGCAAACACACTTTGACCCAAAGTCTTTATGCTAGCCTTCGCCTGAAGGACATAGGACAAAGCGCCACCGACAACTAAAAGCCCAAGACTAAGAAACGAGTAGTACTGAAGATCAATGTACCCTTCCGTTTCCGGTCCCACCATGCTGATCACACTAAGGGCGAGAAACCAAAAAATGACCGCATCCAAAACCAACGATTTAAAAGCGACGTCGACTTTCTTTTTTTCCATCTGACTCACACTTGAATCCATTCCACTTGCATCACTGTTTAGTAGGCTCACGACCGACCTCGCTTCCAACTAATTAATATGTACTTCTTTAGCTTGCTCACCGTAAATGGTTTGAAACCATTCATCGGTAATGTCATCCGGCGATCCGTTGAACACAAGCTCCCCCTGCTTCAAGGCTATGACACGATCGGCGTACTGTCGAACCAGACTTAGAAAGTGAAGGTTACACACAACGGTGATCCCCAGCTCTTTGTTTACTTTTTTCAGATAATCCATCACCGTGTGGCAGGTTGCAGGGTCCAAACTTGCTACAGGCTCGTCGGCCAATAAAATTTCAGGTGATTGTGTCAATGATCTCGCAATGGCAACCCGCTGTTGCTGACCACCCGACAACTGGTCGGCACGAATAAAAGCTTTTTCACGAATACCGACCAGGTCCAAATATTCCAGGGCCTTTTCACGGTCTTCGTCAGAATACTGTTTGAAAATGGAGGCCAAGGTCGGCGTTCGCGCTAAGGCTCCATTTAAAGCATTATCTAGAACACTCAATCGAGGCACTAAATTAAAATGCTGAAAGATCATCGCCACTTTTTTGCGAACTTCCTTCAGGTCCTTACCCTTCGCTCCGGTGATGTTCTTTCCTTTGAAATGAATTTCACCACCCGTTGGCGTGTGTAAATGATTAATACAACGAAGTAAGGTCGACTTACCCGAGCCACTCAACCCAATGACAACAAGAAACTCGCCCGGATTCACATCAAAGCTAACACCCTTCAGGGCTTTCACACCGTTGTCGTAAGTCTTTTCAACATTTCTTACTTGAAGAATAGGTTCCACAGAATCCCCCAACTGATCTAGGAACTACTTTTCGCTAACAAGTTCCGAGGCGGTTTTTCCAACAGCTTTCAACACATCACGGACAGAGTCATAGTCAGCATCTGTCGATTGGCGAAGCCCCGTCACACTAAACAGTTTATTAAAAGCATCTTTGCCGTCTTCGGTTTTAATGAAATCAAGCATCGCCTTGGTTACAGCTTCTCGAATCGCTGGATTCAAATCTTTTCGGAAGACCACTGGGTCATTCGGAATAGGGTCTGTCAGTGAAATAATGCTGATTTCTTTTTCCACGTCCGGAAACTGAGTTTTCACCAAACGGCGAGCATCTAAAATTTTCCCATCGTGAGCTGGCGAGTGGAAGGTCGCTCCGACATCAGCCTGATTTTGGTAAAGCATCGTAATTACAATATCGTGTTTGCGTGCGAAAATACGCTCGCCGGGCTGGATTCCCTTATCGACCAAAAGTTTTGCAGGCAATAGGTAGCCTGAGGTTGAGGCCGGATCGACAAAAGCAATTTTTTTACCTTGGATGTCTTCCAGCTTTTTGACCTCACCATCCGTTTTGGCAATGATCTGCCCACGATATTCGTAGTGGCCATAGCGCTCGACGGTTAAGCCGGCCTGGGCTCCATATTTTTCATGGGCCATAATATAGCCAAAGGTATTCATCGAGGCGATATCAGCCCGCTTCGTTCCGAAGGCCTCCACCACGGCGACATAACTGTGAGGAATTTTAATTTCAAATTTATAGGGCGTATTGGCCTCAAGGTAGCTTTCAAGGATTTTTGACTGATCCGAAATCACTTGGGCATCGACGGACGGCACGAAGAAAAACTTGATCGGATTTTTCTCGCTGCCCAAAGGTGCACGCTCCAGCGAACATCCCCATAGGGCCATTGATAATGAAAGTAAAATGACGAGCTGCTTCACGTACGACTCCCTGTTCTTCCCTCTGGGCGCTTATAACGGTTTGACGCTGATTTGAAAACCAGTTTCCTGTTTTAACTGGAAAAGCTTTTTCGCCCCATCACCAACGCGAATCCCTAGGTCGGCTTGTCGCTGTGATTTTAGCCCGACAGGTTCTTGACATTACAAACCACAAGTATCTGTTATGACTTATGTTTTGACTGATTTCTGACAAACTCTGTCAGAAGAAAGTGCCTACAATAGGTCTATGTTTCTTGCTGATTTGCATGTTCATTCGACCTACAGCGATGGCCAGATGAGCCTTCCTGAAATCATTGATTTTTATGGATCGCGAGAGTTCGGCTGCATTGCTGTGACGGATCATATTTGCGAGGCCAACACCCTTCTTGGTCAAGCCGCCAAATACTTAGAAAAAACCCTGACGGCTGAGTCATGGCCCTTCTATGTTGAAGAGCTGAAAGAACAGGCAGATCGCGCCTGGAAACAGTATCAGATGCTGGTTTTGACCGGCTTTGAGCTATCAAAAAATTCCATTTACAACCATCGCTCAGCTCACATCTTGGGGCTCGATGTGACGAATTTTGTCCCAGCAGATGGCGATGCTTTGGATCTAGCACGCCAGATTCGCGCCCAGAACGGTCTGGCGATTGCAGCTCATCCGGTATCGACTCGAAGGTTTGAGCCTCAAACTTTCCACCTGTGGAATCGGCGCGAGGAACTTTCTTTAGAAATCGATGCCTGGGAGGTCGCCAGTGGCCCGTATATTTTCGATGAGGTTCTAAAAAGTGGCCTTCCCATGGTAGCCAGCAGTGACTTGCACGTCCCCGAGCAAATTTCTGCCTGGAAGACGGTTTTTGAGTGTGAAAAACACCCCGAGGCGATTAAAAATGCTATCCGAACACAGGATATCAGTTTTCGGTTTTATAGGGACAAAGCCTTCCCTAGAAAGCAACGTCGACCCTTGGAGGTACCTCGGCATGTCAGTCCTTTCTGACAACATTCAAACCCTACTGGCATCAGAAGCCTTAGACTTACTGACCCAATTGATGCGTATTGACTCTCAAACCAAAAACATCGCTGGCGTCAATCAAGCCCAGGATCTACTGATCGATTTTTTAGCCCCTTTAGGGTTTCAACACGAACGCCTGCCTCATCATCGTGGGGATTATGGGGACTTACTTGTCCTTAAGCGTGAGGTCTCCCCGAAAGCTAAGACACTGACTTTTATTTTTCATGTCGATACCGTCCTGCCCCCACGCAGCGGCGAGCCTTTTTACCTTTGCCCAATGACAAAAAACTTGATTGGCCAAGGTGTTGCTGACTGTAAGGGCGGCATCGTTATCGCCCTGCTTGCCATTAAAAAATTTCTAGAAACGTCCAAGGATCAACTGAACCTACAAGTGATCAGCTCGCCCAATGAAGAGGTTGGATCGGTTGGCTTTTTAGACATTTGCTCGGACCTCGGAAAACAAAGCGACTACCTTCTTGGCTTTGAACCGTCGCTTCCCGATGGCAGCGTGATTTCCTCTAGAAATGGAAACCGCTGGTACAACATCGAAGTTGAAGGTCGATCGGCCCATGCTGGCCGAGCCAACGGGGAAGAAATCAACGCCGCCCATGACCTTGCCTTAAAAATTGCCGAAATTTTAAAGCTAAAGGATAAATTTCCTAAAGCGAAACTAAATATTGGTTCCTTAGAAGGCGGCACCGGGCAATACAACATCGTTTGCGGCCAGGCTAGCGCCAAACTGGATACCCGTTTTGAAGACCACTCGACCCGCAACCAATTACACCACCACATTGCCAAAATTTTAGAAACACCCATGGTGCGAGACCGCGATGGTGAACCTGCCAAGTGTCGGTTTCATATCGACGACGACTGCCCTCCGATGGAATTCAAACCACCAGTCAAACCTTTGGCAGATCACTTTGTCGAGCTGATTCGGTCCATTGAAAAACGCGATATTGAACATCGCCACGCCACTGGAGCTGCCGATATCAACCACATGAGTTACCCGCATAACCTTTGCCTGGACGGGCTTGGAGCGGTTGGGGGTAGACTTCACCGTGAGGACGAGTATATTGAAGTAGATAGCCTGATGACTCGTAGCCAAGGGGTGGCCCAATTAGTTCATTTGATAGAAAACGGAACTCTTTCCGCCGACGAAAGAAAACATTCGAACTTGGGGGTTCATCTATGTTAGCTCCGGTCTTAAAAGCGACTCAAAAAGCGCTTCATCCGATGCAGGAATTTCGTTCGACTTTTTTAAAACGCAAGCTTCGTGCTTTCGAGCCTAAAGTCGTTTTCCGTACCGAGTACAAAGATTACGAAATCAAAACGGCTGAAACCTTTGAAGAACTTCAGTCGGTACTGCGTCTGCGCTATGAGGTTTTTGTCAAAGAAGGCTTAAAGAAACGTAAGCTTTCGGGCGTCGACTTTGACCGCTATGACTTGATGGGTGATCACGTTCTCATCCGCCGCAAGGACGACAAACGAGCCCTGGGAACCTATCGCTTGCTTTCATCCGAATTCACTGACGAATTTTATTCGCAATCAGAATTCGACATGAGCGATTTCATCAACTCCCCTGGCAATAAATTAGAGCTTGGGCGCGCCTGTATCCACAAGGACTTTCGATCTGGCTCGGCCATCAGTATCGTTTGGAAAGGCCTCGGAAAATATGCTCAGCTAACTAAGGCGGATTACTTTTTCGGGTGCTCCAGTGTAAAAACCACCGACGCCAAAGAATCCATGGCTATTTTCCAAGAGCTAAAAACCGAACACTTCGACGGTCAGTTTGAAGTCAGACCTCTTCCTGAATTTCAGTTCGATAGCTATCCCAGTTTTGTCGAGCCCGAGATTCAAAAAATCGCAGTCGATAAGATTCCGACTCTTTTGAAGTCCTATCTGAAAGCAGGTTCTAAAATCGCCGGCCTTCCGGCCTATGACCGCGACTTTCAGTGCATCGACTTTTTAACGATTTTGAATCTATCAAAAGTCGACCCAAGGTACCGCGAACGTTACTTTCAACACGACGATTCGATCTAAAAGAAAGCCTAAACCCGTGGTCTCGACTCCTTTACGTGTTTTAAAAGTTTCTTCGATTTTTGCCATTATGATCGGCTTTTTGGTTCATGCGTTTGCGTTGTCTTTGCTTTACCGTGACGAATGGAAGTTTCGAAAGCGCGTGATTCGCCTCATCAGTACCTACGCGCAACTTGGAAACAAGGTCCTAGGCATCCAAATATTCACCAACCACGATGCCCCTCGAGACAAAAGTTTTTTGATTGTCGGAAACCACCTGTCCTATACGGATATTCTTGTCTTAACAGTCATTCGGCCTTCTTGTTTTGTGACTAGCCAAGAAATTCGCGAGACCCCTGTGCTTGGGCAAATCTGCTACGTCGCCGGCTGCGTCTTTGTCGAGCGACGAAACAAACAAAATATTAGCAATGAAATTAAAGAGATCACCGAAGCCCTAAAACAAGGCATTGATGTCTCGATTTTTCCTGAAGCCACCAGCACCAACGGCGAAGGTATCTTGCGCTTTCGAAAGCCCCTGTACACAGCGGCCATCGACAGCAAACGCCCCGTCCTTCCCATGGTCATCAATTATATTTCCGTGGACGGAAAGATGATCCACAAAGGCAACCGCGACCATGTCTTTTGGTACGGTGATATGGACTTTGTGTCTCATCTATGGAACCTGGCTCAGTACAAAGAGGTCAAAGTCGAGATGACCTTTTTGCCGCCAATCCCAACTGTGAACGAAACCGACCCAGGTGAGCTCGCCAAGATCTCCCAATCCGCCGTAGAATCGCGATTTGCCCCTGTGGTGGATATTCTGTGATAGACTGGTTTTGGGTCGACCTTAAAGCGGCCTAGAAACATTACAATGCCTCAAGACGATAGAATTGAGGTCTGTTAGTTAAAGTCTATGTGTCGTTTATTTGGTTTTCGTTCCGTTATTCAGTCTCAAGTCCACCAAAGTCTTGTCGATGCCGACAACGCCCTTGGTGTTCAAAGCGAGCGTCATCCCCATGGTTGGGGGGTGGCCTACTACGCGGCTGGCGCCCCACATATTGTTAAATCTGTTCAAACCGCTTTAAGCGACAATCTTTTCCAGAAGGTGTCCGGCGTGGTGTCCTCCGAGACGGTCTTAGCCCATGTTCGGCTGGCCACCCATGGCGAGAAAACCATCTTGAACACTCACCCCTTTCAGTTTGGAAATTGGGTTTTTGCTCATAACGGAAATATTAAGGACTTCGAAAAACACCGAGACGAACTAAAGTCCCACATCCTACCAAAGTTTAAACGCTATATTTTGGGCGAAACCGACAGCGAAATTTTGTTTTACGTTTTGATGTCCCATATTTCTTCCCGTATCGACATCACTCGCCCGGCCTGTGAAATTGGGTTACTGAAAGCGGCGGTATCAGAGGCCCTGGATAAGGTCATGGAAATCACCGGGCCTTATTCTAAAGTCGAAGCCGGCAACACAGAAACCTATTACACCTTTATCATTACTAACGGAACGACCATGCTGGCCCACCAGGGCGGACAAAAACTTTACTACAGCACTTATAAAAATCGCTGTGTCGAACGGGACACCTGCCCGAGCTTTGCACCCGAGTGTGAGGCACCGACCAAAACTGGCTATATCAATCACTTGATCTTTTCCAGCGAACCTCTTTCCGGCGAGAATGTCTGGCTTGAGATGCAACCTGGCGAAATGATCGGTGTTGATTGGCAGATGAAGCTTTAGGGGACCTTTGTGCGGATCTTTAAGCCAGAAGACTACCAGCAAAAAGTCACTCAGGTTTACACATCCCTACACGATCAGCTTTCCGGCCATTTTCCCAAGGCAAAAATCGAACATATCGGTTCTTCGGCCATCCAGGGCGCTCTATCCAAAGGGGATCTCGATATTTACCTGGAAGTGGAGCCGGACCAGTTCCTAGAAACACTCGAAGGTTTACAGCGGGATTTTGGATTTTCAATTAAACGCGATACTTTAAGAACCGATTCCTTATGTATGCTGATTCAGGTTATCGATCAAGTTGACGTCGCCATTCAGCTGGTCAAAAAAGGCTCTGAATTTAATATGTTCATCCTATTCCGCGACCGAATGAACGCTGACTCCAAGCTGGTTCAGCAGTATAATCGTTTGAAGCTGGCCTACCACGATCAACCCGGCGATCTTTATCGACAAAAAAAGTCTTCATTTATATCAAACGTCCTCAAACAAAAGGAAAGCTAACGTGCGTATTTGCTTAGCCACCTTCTTCGTTCTATTTTTTACGCTGACCAGCTCGGCCACACAAAGCCCCTATCAAGCGTTTGTTCTTAGTGGACACCCCTACGCCCAAGAACACCCGAATATCATAAAAGCGAAAAAAAAGATGGCCGACCACAAAGTGTTTTCTAACCCGATCACTTTGTCTAAAGGCCAGTCCAAGTACGATCACAGTCATTTATTTTTGAAGCCCGGGTTTGAAGCCCTTTATCATCAAGTTCAGTCAGATCCACAGACAAGAACTGGTGGCTTAGTTTTAGCCAACGTCATGATTACCAAAAAGGATCATCATTTTTTTGATCAGCTTAAAGTCGGCGCAAGCAAAGAACAGGTTCAGAAAGCGCTCGGAAAACCCACCCAGATTCTAAGCCAAGAAGATATGGTGACTTTTGTGTTTCGTGCCGACCCAAAGGCGCAGCCGGCCTTGCATATTGATTTTGAAGGCGATTTTTCAACCGCCTTCAGATGGGTGTTTCGCTAAGCCGGTGACTTAGAAAATTTCCCCATGCTATAGGCCGCAAGGGTCGCCAAAAACGAACATCCCGTGATGACCATAAAGACTTGGCCCCAGCCCAGTTGATCACTCAGAAGCCCGGCACTCCAAACAGCCAAGGCTCCCCCCATATATCCAAGCCCATCAATCATTCCCGTCGCTGAACCGGCGGCATTGGGACCTGCAATATCCAAAGTCAAAGCCCCTGAGCTCATCGAATAGGGACCTAACAAAAAGAACCCACACAAGCCTAATAGCACGACAATAACATCACCATTAAACGCCTCTTGGGCCAACATCATCGAGACCGAGCCCGCGCTGACAACCAAGCCCAATAGCATGATAGACATGGCCTTGGTTCGATCGCCGTTAACAGCATACTTATCCGTGTACCAGCCCAACAGAACCGTTCCAATACAGCCTAGCATCGGAAACAAAGCCGACTTTAAGATGGCGCTGGATGTCCCCATTCCCATATCGACTAACATTTTGGGCGTCCAAAAAAAGAAGATCGATCGCAAGAAGGTGGTTAGAAAGCTATAAAGCAACAGGAACTGGAAGGCGCGCAAGGATAACAGCTTTTTCACGATGTCTAGTGGATGCCCCTTAATTCCCTCGGCCTCATCACCTTCTGAGAACAAGGTCGCCTTTCGGCCCTGTAAGCTATGGCCAAAATTTGTATCTGGAATCAAGTCTCTCGGAGAGTTCTTGGAGGCCAAATAAGACCAAACAAAAATCAAAAATAGAACAAGCGGAGGGTAGATAAACACCTCACGCCAACCACCTCCGGCAGCGACGATGGCGCCGGCGAAAAGGGTCGCGACCACACCACCAAACTGAAAGTTCAAACTGATGAAACCCATGACAGTTCCGTTGCGCTCGGGCTCATACCAGTGGCCGATCACTTTAGCCAGGCCACCCCAGCCCATGGATAGAAAGTAACGACAAACGCACCAAACAACGATGAAATAGCCCAAGCTCGAGCCTTGTGAAAAGGCAAGGTTACAAAGGATGGCTCCGATCATTCCTGTCAGAAAAATGCTTTTCCCACCAATACGATCGGCCAGAGGGCCGTTGATTAATTTTCCCACGGCGTAGGCAATTTCGGAATAAAGGGCAATCAAACCTAGCTCGGAATTCGAATAGCCGAATTCGTCCCCCATTAAGGGAACGGCCGCAGAAAGGTTTTTACGACAGATATAGTAGCCGACGTAACCAAACAACATCACCGCAAACGTCGAGTTTCTCCAACGCTTTAATCGTACCAACTCGTCTGCCGTCGGCGCGCGAAGCACATCTGCCATAAGCCCTCCTTAACCGGTGCACTCATGGCTACACTAGCCAGCACGCCACCGCCACAAAAGGCTTAACAACGAGGATAATTTACACGCCCCCACCACCCCAACTCAGTCGTATAAGTGATACGTCACTTATACGAGACCAACCGCGTTCAATGCATGGGGTCTCGGGAAAGTGACGTATCACTTATACGACTGAGTTTGGTTGGATGGGGCGAAGAGCGTGGTCTAGTTCCAGACCACGCCATGAGGTAGGTAATCCACCCAGATATCTGGGGTGGAGTTTTTCTTCAATCCCAGCTCGTTATAGGGAAGCCACTTCGGCTTAGCCGGCGTCCGCAACAAGGGCATGCGCGCCTCGCTGGGTGTGCGATTTCCCTTTTTGTTATTACATTTCCCACAGGCCGCAACCACATTATCCCACGTATGCTGTCCCCCACGAGACACCGGCATCACATGATCTAAAGTCAGTTCTTTTGTCGGAAATTTTTTTGCGCAGTATTGGCAGGTATGATCATCGCGCAGATAGATGTTCGGTCTAGAAAACCTCACCTGCTGAGCGTACTTACGATGAATAAATTTTCGTAATCGTAATACGCTTGGTAACTGAAAACTTTGGCTTGCACTTCGAACGTGAACTTCGTGGTACTCAAGAATATCAACTTTGCCCTGTAACCACAATATTAGGGCTTTTTGCCAACCTATCACTTTAATCGGCTCGTAGCTTGCGTTTAAAACAAGCGACCTGGATAGACTTTCGTTGAAGGCAACACCTCCTTGAATTGGTCCTTATTTAATTGTCCCAGCAGTTGAAAAAAAAGCAATAGGGATAAGTCTCAAAACAAAACCGTGACAAGATGGCCGTCCCAGAAACGAACGAGGTCTAGTTTGTGACCGATAACTACTTATGGGAAACCAAAGATTTACTTCTAGGATGGTTTATCAAGTGCTTCCTAGTGAAGATGGCCAAGAACACAATCTACGAAAGGTAAATGTTCTGCTGAAGAAACTGCTGAATCACCTCGATATAAAAAGGCTTCTCAACTTCCTGGATACGGGCTTGTAGGTCTTCCGCCCGATCGCCCTCCAACACAGGGACTTCCCTCTGTGCAATCACAGGTCCTTCATCATAGTTTGCTGTCACCTGATGAATACTGATCCCCGAAATTTCTTCTTTGTTTTCGATAACCGCTTGATGAACGCGAATCCCGTACATCCCCTGTCCGCCATACTTCGGAAGAAGGCTTGGGTGGGTATTTAAAATTCGACCTTCAAATGCCTGAAGAACCTTCGGTCCAATCTGTCTGGTAAAGCCTGCAAGCAAAACCACATCCACATCTAAACTTCGAAGCACTTCTAGCATCTTAGCATCCCAGGCATCAAAACTAGGAAAGGCCTTAGGCTCGATAACCATAGCAAAAACTCCAAGTTGTTCGGCACGGGTCAAAGCATAGGCCTTGCCATTAGACGTCATCAAACAACTTAGTTCTGCGTGTATACTTCCGTTTTGAACCGCTTCCGCGATCGCCTGAAAAGTCGAGCCTCCGTGCGAGGCTAAAACTGCTATACGAGCCATGACCTCATCGAACACCAGTTCAGCTAAAAACTCAATTCGCTCGAAGCCAAATTCTGAATTTTCAGCAACGTGTTGCAAAGAGCTAGCCCACGAGCGATTTATGATTTGTCCTTGGATTCAAGCCCGCTCGGTATAACAATATGGCGCTAGGGAGGGATCATGAAGTCTTTGCTGTTTACTTTCACATTAGGGATATCGGTCTGCTCTTGGGCCAATCAAGATTTGTTGCACTTATCGATTCATGCGAAAAGCCAGCATTCCAGCTACTCGGCCTGGGAACAGGACCAACTGAACCCCACTCAATTGATCACAGAACTCGCCCGTGCATCCATTCGAAAAAAAACCAAAGACCATCTTTGCAAAGACCTTTTAAGTTTATCTTCCGCTGAATTAGCTCATTTTGCCGACGGGATCGAAAGCAATCTGTTGCTACAAACCTTTGCTTGCTATGAACAGTTGAATCAGCGAATCGATGCTTATTACACCCGTAAAAACATCCCCCTATCTAATGGTGACCGCTTTGGCCCAGCAACAACCAAAACATTAGAAGCGGCAGAAGGGCTTCGTGTTGTCGATGCCGACCTGTCTAGCGGCGAAATTGCTTTAACCTTCGATGATGGACCACATGGAACTCGAACACCAAAACTGTTAGAAATCCTAAAAAATGAAAACCTGAAGGTGAACTTTTTTACTGTCGGTCAAAATGCTCAACGCCATCACCAAATCATTAAGGACGCTGCAAAAGCAGGACATATTATTGGCAATCATTCTTGGGACCACCCAGACATGAGACGTCTAGATACCAAGGATGCCCTCGCACAGATTCACCGCACATTCGATCTTTTGCATAGACTGCTTGGATCCATCCACTTGTTTTTCCGTTTCCCCTACGGAGCCCACACCAGCTCGCTTAGAAACGGGCTTGATCGAACAAAGACCTTTGAATTTTTCTGGAACATCGATACTTGGGACTGGAAGTACCCAGATCCCGATTTTTTATTAGACTACGCCCTTAAACAGGTAGACCAAGCCGGTAAGGGCGTTGTCTTGTTTCATGATATTCAACGACAAACCATAGCCATCATGCCTGAATTCTTGCGCGAGCTAAAACGCCGTGGCTACAAACCGGTTTTGCTTGTCAGTGAAACCCATGACCAAGTTCCTCTGTTTCAATGATCCGTCCTCTGAAGCCGACCTCAAAAGCCGACAGAAGCTATCAACAGGTCGAAGACATTTTTTTTCTAACCTCGTCGAAACAGGACTTTTCAAGCCCTCAGGCGAGGCAAGACTTTGCCGCCAAGTACTTAGACTTCTATCTCTTTGGAGCCGGCTTGGCCTTTGGGTATTTTGACGAGCACACCCTGCTTGGCTACATCACAGCTTGCCAAAACAGCCATGCCGCCACGGATCAGCTGTCCGCTCACCACGCCTATTATAAGTTATTCGACCAGGCCTTCGATGATTACCCGGCTCATTTACACATCAATGTTCACCCCAAGACACAGGGAAAAGGCATAGGCCGGAAGCTAATCCACCATCTTGAGGGCTACTTACAGGCTGAAGACATTCCGGGCGTCCACCTTATCACCGGCCAGCAGGCCCCCAACCGCGCCTTCTACCAGGCCATGAGCTATACCGAAATCCTTCAAAGGCCCTTAGGCGAATCGCAGCTGGTTCTACTGGGTAAGCGCTTAAGAGCCCTTTGAATTCAGCCTGACAGAACTTCCAGACTGACACTTCCGATGCTATTGTAATTTTTACAATTTATTGCCTCAACCGTGTTAATTTTTCACCCCTACGTCTATGAAACCCTCATGTCACACCATCAATCCGGGGGGAATTTAGATGAAATCCATTATTGCTATTTCCATGCTTCTATTAGCACAAGCGGCATACAGTTGTCCTGAAGGCCAAGTTTGCTCTGGCCAAGTTGTTATTCCAGATAATTACACCCGCGGTTTCGCTGAGGTCATCGCCATTAACACATCAACAGACGTGATCACCGTCAAAGGCAACCTGTCTCGTGACTTTCATCGCTATCCGATGTCCCAGCTAGCACTGACCGAAGGTTGCTTGGATCGAATCTGCGTCGACAACAAGGTCATTCCTGATAGCTATACAAAGGGCTACGCCGACGTAAAAGCAATTAACTACCACTCGAATCGTTTTGTCGTAAAAGGCAACTTTTCAAACGAATACCACCGCTACCGCAGTGATAAAATGGCTAAGACTCGTGGATGCCTACGTGGTATCTGTGTTGGCGATAAAGTTTTTCCAGACAGCTACTCGCGCGGATATGCCGAAGTCCGGGCTATCAATCACGACTCTCGCAAATATGTCGTGAAGGGCAATTTATCTGACAAGTACCACCGCTATGAAAAACGCGAACTGGCTTTAATGGAAGCCTGCCATGACTACAGCGATGACGAACGACACGGCCGTCATCGTCGAGGCGGACGACCCTAAATAAGGCGATACCGTTTAAAAACAAAAAAAGCGATGCTTCTGGCATCGCTTTTTTTATGCTCGCAGGAGATAAAACTCGCCTTAGGCCTGAGTGACTTTCTGCTCGATGGTCCCAAAGATGTTGGCACCGTTCGCATCTCGCATTTCAATTTTAATGCGATCGCCAACCTTCATAAAGGGAGTTTTAAACTCCCCGTCGTTGATCTTTTCAAGCATTCGTTTTTCAGCCAAACAGCTGCTTCCACGTGTAGGGTCTTCGTTTGAAACCGTTCCACTGCCAATCACCGTTCCTGCTGAAAGGTTTCTGGTCCGAGCCGCATGCGCAATCAACTGACCGAAGTGAAAGTGCATTTGTCCAGCATCCGCGTTTCCAAAAAACTGATCATTGTATTCAACCAATAAAGGCAAATGAATGCGCCCCTCACGGTAAGCGTTTCCAAGCTCATCGGCAGTCACCGCAAACGGAGCAAAAGCCGACGATGGCTTTGATTGGAAAAAGCCAAAGCCCTGTTTGAGCTCTTCGGGAATCAATCCACGAAGCGAAACATCGTTGGCGATCATAAACAACTTGATATGGTCTAAAGCTTTTTCAGGACTGACACCCATAGGAACATCATCTGTGATCACACAAACTTCACCTTCAAAATCCGTCCCATGTGCAAAGTCGACCTGAGGGATATCTTCCGTCGGAGCCAAAAAGGTATCGCTGCCCCCCTGATACATTAAGGGAACCGTCAAAAGTGTTTCAGGAAGCTCAGCCCCGCGAGCCATTCGGACAAGCTTAATATGATGAATAAAAGCAGAGCCGTCAGCCCACTGAAAGCTACGAGGTATGGCCGAATGAAGCTCTTCGTTTTCGATTTCAAAGGCCTCTGTT
Organism: Pseudobdellovibrionaceae bacterium; assembly: GCA_002686065.1. Classification (GTDB taxonomy): domain Bacteria; phylum Bdellovibrionota; class Bdellovibrionia; order Bdellovibrionales; family UBA1609. The sequence goes on from NYZX01000007.1 coordinate 34,561, forward strand.
AGCCCGCCCAAATTCAGCTGGTCGTACAGGGATTTTAACTTCGGCTCGCACTCGGGCCAGTTTTCAACCGCCTCTCGTAGTGAATCCGCAATGCCTGTGGCTTTAATACCGTATTTATTGTCTCGACTAACAACGATCAGCTGACCGTCACGACTTGATGATTTCAAGCTTCCTAGTTTCATAGTGATTCCTTTATTTAATCCTCACGAAGATGCTGGATCTGACGGTTGTCATCAATACGCCAAACATCAAAATCGCCATCTTCATCTAAATTAGAAATGGCATAAAACACAAACTTCGACGACAGCCCCCGGCACAACTCAGCGTCCTCAAAGGCCTCGACCAGGCCGACCTCTTGCTCTTGGGCTTTGACCCCAAAAAACACCGGCACTGAATCCCCACAGCTGGCCACTCCCCCAAAAGCATACCGACGACGGTTACCCGGGGTAAATAACTTAGCATCTTTAAAATCCATATACCCACGCAATTGGGCCACATCAAAAGTCATGCTTTGGTTTTTATCAAAATAACGTTCCTGTGCCGTTACCAATGCAAACAAACCCCAGCTCGCCTCGGACTGTTGGATTGGTTTAGGGTTGAAACTTTTTATTAATACAACACTGACAACCAAACCCAAGGCCGCCAAAACAAATAGGCCCATGACAAAACGTTTCCAAATGGGCGACTGCTTTTCTAACAAAGGATCGCTACTGACCTGATCCATTACAGCTCCCCCTCAATGGCCTGAACCAGCCGATCGGATTCTGGTTCAACATCTGACATGAATCGCTTCACAACTCGGCCCTTTTTATTCACTAGGATCTTTTCAAAATTCCAACGGATGTCACTTGAGTCATCTGTTTGGGACAACAAATTACGGTAGACAGGGTTGCGACTAGGACCATTGACGTCACTTTTTGCGGCCATAGGGAATGTCACCGAATAGGAGGTGTCACAAAATTCTTTGATCTGCTTATTCGATCCTGGCTCTTGGCGTCCAAACTGATTACTTGGAAACCCGAACACCACCAAGCCGCGGCCTTGATATTTTTGATACAAAGACTGAAGCCCTTTATATTGATCTGTGTAGCCACACCGTGAGGCCGTGTTCACAAACAAAACCACCTTGCCCTTGAGCTGGCTAAAATCATAGGTCTCGCCCGTCAATGTTTTCACTTTCATCTTATGCAAAGATGGCCCAGCGGCAAAGGCCGACGTAACCATACACAATAGGCATAAGGCAGCTAGAATCCTCTTCATTGCAGGCCTCCGTTGCGGTAGTTATGATACACCTAAAATGCCCCCTGCGGGCCCAGGAAGCAAGGAATCTACCGATGTATAACGACGGCTTTGGAATGAAAGTAAAACTATATAGCTACTGGCGGAGCTCCAGCTCCTACCGTGTGCGTTGTGCCCTGAATTTAAAGGGCATCGAGTACGATATCTTTCCTGTTCACCTGGTAAAAGATGGGGGAGAACATCGCACGGAAAATTTTCAATCCCTGAACCCCAAGATGGAAGTTCCGGTCCTAGAAATGGACGGGCTTATCCTGACACAATCTATGGCCATGATGGACTTTTTGGAGTCCCGCTACGAAGACCCCAAACTGTTTCCCGAGTCACCGACTTTACGCGCAAAGGCCATCGAGCTGTGTGAAATCATCAATAGCGGTATTCAACCCCTACAGAACCTAGGAACCCTAAAAACCCTTGAGGCTTTTTATCAAATCGACCGCGGGCAATGGCCCGACTGGATCAGACACTGGATTTCATTGGGGTTTAAAGCCCTAGAAGTTCAATTGGCCAAGCGCACCGACCCTTTTAGCTTCGGTAAGCGCCCCGGCGTCCTCGAATGTTATTTGGTGCCTCAGGTTTACAACGCCAATCGCTATGAACTCGATATGTCCCCTTTTCCGCGAATTCAAAAAATCTACGATCGCTGCATGCAACTTGAGCCTTTTCAGCTCGCCGCCCCAGAGGCCCAGCCAGACGCCGAATAGCTTTGATGCACCTTTTCCTTGAGTGCGTCGCTTTCTAAGCAGGACTAAAGTGAATTAACTGAAAAATGTTAAGGAGTCCTTATGAAAGCGTTAATGGCTTTTTTACTTATTGCGTCCACACCCTCTGTATGGGCCATCGAAACGGTCTGTAAGCACTCCGTTGAAACCGGTCGTGACAGTGTACGAACAAATTCACCCGTCTTTAGTGATTCACATGATGGCGAGGTATACAGCGCTCAGCGCCGATCCGGAGGCTACCAAGTCCGCCGACACTTTCAGGATCACTTTGCCGAATCAGAACTTTTGTGGACCTCGGCCGAACGGATTTACAAACTTCAGGCGTCCAATGACACCCTCTGGCTTCTAACCAAGTCACACTTATTGGCTTTTGAAATCGAAACTAAAACCATTCGATCCCGCTATGCCACTACCACCGAAACTTTAACTCGCCCACACCAACGCGCACATAGTTTTTTTATTCAAGACGATATGGCCTATGTGGCTCACGGCAGCCTGGGTGTTTCGCAAATCGATTTAAACACCGGTGACATCGTAAAGACCTCTTCGTTTGGAATGCACCAGTCCAACGGGCATGTTTCTAAGGCGACGGACATTCTGGCTTTAAGTGATCGCGAATTTTTAGTCCTCGCAGAAAGCGTGACTTTATCTCGCATGGCTCCCTTCGCCTTCAATGGCTTGGTCAAAGGACAAACGACTGATCTACAGGCGACCAGTTGGCACGAATACAATCGCGCCCACGCAGGAGTCATTGCCTACGCTCGATTCAAAAAATTCAACGACGAAATCCTTATCAATAACGTCGGAACGTTTCACCGAATCAAACTAGAAAAGCTTGCTCAATCGGATCGCTCGATTATTCCAAGATATCATAGCCTGAATGAAACCGACCGGCAGGTGTACCGAGACCTTATTGGCGACTTCACAGTGGTTGATGGCCGGATCGTGGTTTGTGCACAAGTTGTTCGTGTTGACCGTGATTCACAGAATTCAAGCTACAGCACAGAGACCCTTCGCCTCCAGTAGCTGATGCATTTGGTCCCAGTGCCCCTAGGCCTGGGACTCCAGTTCAAGAAGGGCGCGCTTTCGTTCAATGCCGCCCGCATAGCCTGTCAACTTACCATCCGTACCAATCACCCTGTGACAGGGAATAACAATCGCCAATTGGTTTCGCCCATTCGCACTCGCCACAGCCCGAATCGCCCGTAAGTTCCCAAGTTGTTCGGACTGCTCCTTATAAGTACGAGTTTCACCAAAGGGGATCTTCCTTAGCTGGGTCCACACTTGTTTTTGAAAAGGCGTTCCCATCATCAATAGGGGCAGATCAAACTGCTGCCTATGGCCCATGAAGTATTCACTCAGTTGGCTCTCAAGGCGTTCAAGCACCTGATTCTTTTCGGTCTTTACCGCCGAACCAAATAGCCGGGCTAATTTTTGAATTTGTTGCTCCAGGCCCACTCGATCGTGAAACTCAAGCATGACCAAGCGCCGTGGGGTCGCCACTGCAACCATCTGACCCATCGGGGTCGTTATTTTAATTGTTACAAGTGTATCCACTTGTCCACCACCGGAGCGATTACAAAAGCCAACATGCTAAAGTTGGTCCATAGAAAAAAGGCCAACCATCGTTTCTGACCATCCGATCGAAAGTAGCGCAAGAACTCAATCGCCACCATGACGGAAAAAGGCAAGATCAGTACAAAGTAGGTGTACTTGGTCTGAACAAAGATCGGTGAGGCCAAGGCCACTCCGAGATAGACGATCGTATATAGGCCGATATGATAAAGAGTCTTAGGTACTCCAATGGCAACCGGTAAGGTAGGAATTCCGCCTTTTGCATAGTCTTCTTTATATTTGATCGCTAAACACCAAAAGTGCGGCATTTGCCAAAGGAACATAATTAAAAATAAATAGAACATATCCGGCACGAATAGATTCGGCTGTGCCACAGAAAATCCAATCACAACAGGCATGGCACCAGGTATGGCCCCAGGCACAGCGCCAAAAACCATTTTCCGTTTCCAGTACAGGGTATAAAATCCGTTGTACATAACCACCGTGGCAAGACCCAAGTAGGCCGTCATCGGACGCAACAAAAACAGCACCAAAAACCCAAAAACGACAAAGATGATTCCAATGGCATAGGCCTGCCAAGGGCGAAGAATCCCCTTCGGTATGGGACGATCTGCCGTTCGCGGCATTTCTTTATCAATTTCCCATTCCTGGGCCTGATTTAAGGTAAAGCTACCGGCGCTTAAAAAGTAAAGCCCCACCAACAGCAAAACAGGAACAACGGGATCAAAAGGGCTATACATATCATAGGCCAAGGCATAGCCAGCCAGCCCCGTTAACAGAACAAAGATAACAATTCCAATTTTGGTTAAATCAAAAAATGCTTGCACGCTTAATGGTGTAACAAAAAAAGGCGCCCTTGGCGCCCTTTTAATGGATGTCTTTGCCTGATAAAACAGCAAAGTTTTCTGTCGATTTGCCTACAGCGTGCTTTGCTCTAAGACCCGGCTAGCGATATCGATCTTCGAAACCAGGAATAAAAGAAGCAAAAAGAACACTCCGGACACTAAACAGACCGTGTGAAGTTTCTTTTGATACTTCAAACCCATGAAGATCGCTGCGACAAATGTCGCCTTAACAGTCGCAATCAAAAAAGCGATCGCATCACTGAAGATACCAAGATCAATTCCCGAAACCGGGCGTGCAACCAAAACGGTCAAGACCGTTAGTACGAAAAGCACCATCAAGACGTTAAAGTAACTTTTAGCTGGAATTACATGTGCCATGACGTCCCCTTTTTATCCGACCAAGTAAAGTAATGGAAATAGATAGATCCAGACCAAATCGACCAAATGCCAAAACAGTCCTACACCTTCAACCGGTGTATAAAATTTCGAGCTGAAATCACCGCGCTTGGCTCGAATGGCAACCCAAGCAATCAAGCCCATACCGATAATAACGTGAAGACCATGTAACCCCGTCATCATAAAGTAAAACGAGTAATACAAGGCCTGGTTAGCCGCCTCGAAGGTCGCATCATGTGGGTGAAAGAACTTCCCCGGTAAAAATCCGTGTCCGATTTTCCCCGAGTACTCGATGGCTTTAATCACCATAAACCCAAGCCCACAGACAAAAGTGACAGCCAAATAATTAAAGGCTTTTTTGCCCTTATTCGTTTGGCAGCTATGAATCCCCATGGCCATGGTATAGGAGCTAATCAGAAGAATGATGGTGTTTAAGGCCCCCAACTTCCAATCCAAAGTTGCAGCCCCTGCTGCAAAAACCTCAGGGTATTTCGCGTGGTAAATAAAAAACGCAACAAACAAGCCACCAAACATCAGGATTTCTGTACAAAGAAACAGCCAAATCCCTAGCATGCTGGCATCAAATTCATGTTCCGCGCTGTTAAAATGGTGCGCGTGATGATGTTCTGTCGAAGAAACGCTACCTGTACTCATAAGGCCCCGCCGTGACTTGTGGTTCGTAGTTGAAGTTTTCATGTGGAGGCGGTGAAGCCGTCTGCCACTCAAGAGTTTTAGCTCCCCAAGGGTTATCCGAAGCTTTTTCGCCGTTCATCATGCCTTGAATGATGGTCACAAGACCAATCACAAAACCGATTCCGATCATATAAGATCCCGCCGTCGAAACTTGGTTCAGATGCGTGTAGATCTCAAGGTAATCAAAGTAACGACGAGGCATCCCCATCGCACCCAAAACAAACTGTGGGAAGAAGGTGACGTTAAAGCCAGTGAAGATAAACACAAAGCTCATTCGAGCCATACCTTCGCTGTACATCTTTCCGAACATTTTTGGGAACCAGTAGTAAATACCACCCATAATCGCCATCAAGGTTCCACCCACCATCACATAATGGAAGTGAGCCACAACAAAGTACGTATCATGGAAATGAACATCCATCGCTAGTGTAGCTAGCATGATCCCCGTCACACCACCGATGGTGAACAGAAACAAAAACCCTAAAGCAAAAAGCATCGGCGACTGGAAGACAATTGAACCCTTATATAAGGTCGCAACCCAGTTGAATGTTTTGATCGCTGTTGGAACACCAACAAGCATCGTCAAAAACGAGAAGATCACACCAGCTAGCTCTGACTGACCGCTGACATACATATGGTGACCCCATACGAAGAAACTAACGGCAGCAATCCCTAGGGATGAAAAGGCAATCGCGCGGTAACCGAAGATGGTCTTGCGTGAGAAGGCCGTGATGAGCTCACTGATGACACCCATCGCAGGAAGAATCATGATGTAAACCGCTGGATGCGAGTAGAACCAGAAAAAGTGCTGGAACAAGACCGGATCACCGCCCAAGGCAGGATCAAAAAATCCAATCCCCAGCAAACGTTCCGCTGCGAGCAATAATAAAGTAATCGCTAAAACCGGTGTCGCCAGAACCTGAATGATCGCTGTTGAATACAGACCCCAGACAAATAACGGCATGCGGAAGAAGCTCATTCCCGGAGCCCGCAAGGTGTGAGTTGTGACGATAAAGTTAAGCCCCGTCAGGATGGACGAGAACCCCATCACGAAAGCCCCTAACACAACCCAGACCGTCCCCGAAGAGGCGTGTTCAATACTGTATGGTGTGTAGAAGGTCCAACCCGTGTCTGATCCGTTATAGATCAACGAAGTAAAGGTAATCAAAGCCCCAACCATTAAGCAGTACCAGCTCAATAAGTTCAGCCTAGGAAATGCCACATCCTTCGCCCCAAGATGTAAAGGTAAAACAAAGTTACCTAGGAAGGCTGGGATTCCTGGGATGATCACCATGAAGACCATAATGGCCCCATGAAAGGTCATAGCTTGGTTATAGGTCTGACCGTCGCCTAAAATTCCCGGACCTGGCGCCGCCAGTTCGGTACGGATAAGCAGGGCAAAGATTCCACCAAGAAGGAAGAAAAACATCACCGACACCATATACATGATACCGATACGTTTATGATCTAGGGTGGTCAGCCAAGACCACAGGCCCTTTTCATGATTTAGATAATTGTGTTCGCTTTCTGGGGTAGTGACCGCCATGAAAAGCCTCCTACTTCAATGTTTTGATGTACTCGATTAGACCCAAAAGTTCGTTTTCTGCTAGTTGCCCCTGGAACGAAATCATTCCATTTGGCGGATAACCTTCAACCACTTGCTTTTGCGGCATCAAGATCGAATCACGGATATAGTTCTCGTCCGCGACGGCCTGCGAGCCATCGGCGAATTGACGTTGTTTTTGGTATAGCCCAGCAAACCCTGGCCCCACCTTACGTTGATCGTTCACATTGTGACAGACCGTACATTTCTGAGAAAAGACCTTTTGTCCCACTTCAGCCAGGCTCAATCCTTTATAAGGGTTGTCTCCTAACCAAGTTTCGTACTCTTCTAGCGACACCACATTCAATGTTCCTAGCATCGCCGAGTGTTGATCACCGCAGTACTCTGTACAAAAAATCTGATAGCGACCCTGTTTTTCAGCTTCAAACCAAAGGGCTGTGTAACGGCCTGGGACCACGTCCTGTTTGATCCGGAACGACGGAATAAAGAAGCTATGGATCACATCTTGTGAAGTCATGATCAACTTCACTGGTACACCAACAGGAACTGTCAATTCAGCCGTCGTTCGCTTTCCAGATTTATACTGATAATCCCAGTTCCACTTCTTACCAAGAACGTGAATTTCAAGGGCATCATCCGGGAACGAGCGCATATCACGGTAAATCAACCAACCCCACGCAAAGACAACGATAAATAAGACGAAGGGAATAAAGCTCCAAAGGAACTCCAACGTGTTGTTATGACTAATGTAAGCGGTTTTATCGTCAGCCGTTTTGCGACGATACTTTAGTGCAAAGTAAATCAACCCACCAATAACAAGCACACAAGAGATCACACTGATCACTAATAGGAAGCTATAAAGTGAGTCGACCTTTTGCGCTACTTTCGTTCCTGCGATGGGCATGAACGATCGTCCGTGGGCCTGACTAATAAATGCGTAAAACAGGGCTAGCATGTGTGTTCTCCTCTAAGCCGGATTACCCGGAACCTGTTTGCGAAACCAAAGCGGCAACAAAATAATCGCCAAAATCAATAACGTTAAACCGCCGCCAATTCTCATGATGTTCATTGCATAAATGGTGTACTTATTTTTTGACGGGTCGAACTGAAAACAAAACATCAGAACCTGATCTAGAACGGTCCCAATTTTTCCGTTCGAGGCCTCAAGTAAGGCGAGGCGCATGGTTTTCGGTTCAAATTCAATTCCATGTAGGTACCTGGAGATTTTCCCACCAGGAGTCATAATAATCGCCGCTGAGGCATGCGAATACTCTTGTGAGCCCTCGAGCCACTTAAAACGAAAGCCCACCTCTGAGGTCAGCTTTTGAACGTTTTCTTCCGTGCCTGTTAGAAAATGCCATCCGGCCTCACCTTCAGGGCGTCCGTAGGCATTCATATAGGTTTTCTTTTTGCTTGCAGCTAACTTCGGAGTCTCGCGGTGGTTCATGCTGACGGCAACCACTTCATAGTCACGGCCCGCGGTCCAATCCAACTGCTTCAAAGACTCTAAAACACCATTTAGGTGAAAGTTGCACATACTTGGGCAGTCATAATAAACGACACTTAATAACACGGGCTTATTTGTGAAGTACTGCCCCAAAGTGACGGTCTTACCCGTCTCGTCCAAGAACTCGGTTCCCAGAGTCGGGAACACACCGAGCTTTTCGTCGATGCCTACGCCTTGAATTTCAGCCGGAACCTCATGAGCCAAACGCTCACGATTGTTCGGATCATAGGCCTGCGCACCTGTTACCAGAGCGCTGAGGGCGAAGATCGAAATCAAAGACATCCAGGGTGACTTCAACGAACTATTCCTTATTCGGCCGTTTTCCCGAAAGCCTCTAATGCGGCAGCATCATCTTTCGGAGCGTTGTTAGTAATCGATCGGATCCAATGAACCACGGCCCAGCGATCATTCTTAGCGACATGTTTAAACGCCGCCATCGATGTCCCTGGGATTCCCGTTTGAAGAGTTTTAAATAAAGCGATGCTTGTTCCGCCCTGTTTCCACTGACCTTCAACAAGGTTACGAACAGCAATACCAGCAGCACCGGGTCCATCCCCCATGCCCTTGTCTCCATGACAAACGGCACAGTTGGTTTTATAAACGCTCGCCCCATGCTTGATCATGTCTTCGGTTGAAACCCATGGGTTTTCAACAGCTGAGGGGTCGAACTTTACTTTAGCAGGAGCGCCATCGGCAGCCGGCTCAACCACTTCATTAAGGCCAACGACACCCTTGTCGACAACACTGAGATAAACAATCAAAGCTAAGCTTGCACCAAAACTGACAAGGAAAGCCAATAATCCGCCTGAATTATGATCTTTTAATTCGCTCATACCCTAACCATTCGTTCATCGCACCACAGAGGCACGAATGACATATGTACTTGTAATAATATTGGAAACCTATCACCCAGCCCAATTGGTGTCACGTTTGTATAAGCTAAGTGCGCGTCGTTTTTACCCAATTGGAAATCCTGTTTTCAAAAGGCGACGATCTAGGTCGAGGGATGAAATTTTGTCGAAGCCCTGTTCGACCAACTTTTCACCGAATTGGTTTAGCTGATCGGCAACGAATGTCCTGATCAATCTGTCGACGACACTTAACTTTTTTCCTGAAACGCCCTGTTTATAGGCTTTTTCAGTCGAATTTACCCGGCGCAGCAGGCATAGTGTCTGAACTAAAGGACCTCTTACCCAAGGCTGGACCATGACTTTAAAACTGAAATTGATTTTGATTTTCATCTTTA
>NYZX01000008.1 GCA_002686065.1 Pseudobdellovibrionaceae bacterium
TTACCTTCCCCGGTTCGCATCTCGGCGATGGTCCCTTGGTGAATGACCATCCCCCCGATCAGCTGCACGTCGTAGTGCCGCATGCCCAACACCCGCTTTGAAGCTTCACGACAGACCGCAAAAGCTTCTGGCAAAATGTCATCCAGGGTGGCGCCTTCATTAAGGCGATTTTTAAACTCTGCCGTTTTAGCGACCAAGGCTTCATCAGAAAGACCCTCAAGCTGAGGCTCTAAAGCGTTGATCTGATCCACGATCGGCTGAAGTTTTTTGATTTGACGTTCGTGTTCCGTCCCGAACATATTTTGGAGTATTTTCGAAAACATAGCCGATCAAGGATACGGGTTTTAGCTGGGGCTGTCTACGAGAACCGCAGCTGGCGCATGCCCTCAAAGACTGTAATGCTTACAGCGTTGGCTAGGTTGAGACTGCGCACCTCCCCTGGCATGGGGATGGTCGCGGCCTGAGAACGAAAGCGTTCGATCAGAGCCATATCCAGACCCTTGGTCTCTTTCCCAAAAAACAGCCAATCGCCCTGTTGAAATTCGAAATCATACAGAGTCTTTTCAACTTTTGTTGTAAAGAAGAAAGCCCGTGACTTGTCTTCGACACAGGACCACAAAGCCTCAAAATTGCTATGAATTGTCAGATCCAAGCTGCCCCAGTAGTCCAGTCCGGCCCGTTTCACCCGGCTATCGGTGATCTCAAATCCAAGAGGTTCGACTAAGTGCAACCGGCACTGGGTGCCGACCGAGGTTCGCCCGATGTTTCCGGTGTTCACATGAATCTCGGGTTCGACTAACACAATGTTGAATAGTGGATTTTCTAGCTTCATGATCTGTAGGTGCCTTTACCAAATTGCAAAGTCAACGCCGCGTAAAGATGAGCTTTGACTAGGTCTGATCAAAACTGTAGCTTTAACAGGGTCCATATTTTATGAAGAAGATTGAAGCCATAATCAAACCCTTTAAGTTGGACGATGTCATAGAATCCTTATCAGAGATCGGCATCGAAGGGGTCTCCGTCACTGAAATTCGTGGCTTTGGACGGCAAAAGGGCCGCACCGAAATTTACCAAGGTGCCGAGTACGTTGTCGATTTTCTTCCAAAGATAAAAGTTGAAACTGTCGTCAGCGATGAACTCGTAGAGCCAGCTATTGAAGCCATTCGACAGGCCGCCTACACCGGCAAAATCGGTGATGGCAAAATATTTGTTTTAGACGTTGATAAAGCCGTGCGGATTCGCACGGGTGATATAGACGATGCAGCCCTTTAACCAATAGGAGACCCTATAATGACCCCAAAAGAGGTTCTAAGTTTCGCCGAGAAGCACGGCGCAAAAATGGTCGATTTTAAATTCATCGACCTGCCAGGAATGTGGCAACACTTTTCAATCCCATTAAGCGAACTACAAGAAGACACATTTGAAGAAGGCCTTCGCTTTGATGGAAGCTCTATTCGTGGCTGGAGAAGCATCGAAAGCTCGGACATGATCGTTATGCCCGACCCTACATCGGCCAAGATCGACCCCTTCATGCAAGTTCCAACCCTGTCTTTGATCTGTGATGTGGTTGAGCCAGAAACCATGGCACCCTACGAGCGTGACCCACGCCAAATTGTTAAGAAAGCTGTGAACTATCTTCGATCAACAGGAATTGCTGACACAGCCTTCTTTGGCCCAGAAGCGGAATTCTTCATTTTTGACGATGTTCGCTACGAACAAACGGCCTATGGATCTTTCTATCAAGTGGACTCGGATGAGGCGACTTGGAACTCGGGCCGTGAAGAAGGTGGAAACCTTGGTTACAAGCCCCGCCATAAAGAAGGTTATTTCCCCGCTCTTCCAGCCGACTCACACCACGATCTTCGAACCGAGATCTGCTTGGAGCTTGAAAAGAACGGCATGATCGTTGAGCGCCAACACCATGAGGTGGCGACAGCAGGTCAGGGTGAAATTGATATTCGCTTTGATGAAGTTCTGGAAATGTCTGACAAAATGATGTGGTTCAAATATATCGTTCGTAACGTGGCTCACCGCCATAATAAGTCTGCGACTTTTATGCCGAAGCCCATTTACGGTGATAACGGATCCGGTATGCACACGCATATGTCANTGTGGAAAGATGGTAAGCCACTTTTTGCAGGCGACAAGTATGCTGGTCTTAGTGAAATGGCTCTTCATTTCCTAGGTGGAATTCTAAAACACGCTCCATCGCTTTGNGCCTTCACCAACCCAACGACGAACTCTTATAAGCGTCTTGTTCCTGGGTTTGAAGCTCCTATTAAGTTGGCCTATTCCTACCGTAACCGCTCGGCAGCGATTCGTATTCCAAACACGGGTGCCGATCCGAAGCAAAAACGTCTTGAGTTCCGTACTCCAGACCCAAGTGCCAACGTTTATTTGGCCTTTGCTTCACTATTGATGGCTGGTATCGATGGAATCCAAAACAAAATCGATCCAGGGGCCCCTTTAGAAAAAGACATCTATGGTCTTCCTCCAGAAGAAGCAGCAAAAGTTCCTTCTGTTCCGGCAAGCCTTGATGAGGCCATGATCTCGCTTCAAAACAACCATGAGTTCTTAACAAAAGGCGATGTGTTCTCTGAAGACCTGATCAAAACCTGGATAGACTACAAATTCGAACGCGAAATCCGACCGCTTCAAGCTCGTCCGGCTCCCTACGAATTCTACCTATACTACGATCTATAATTTTGCTTCTGATCCCGAAGGCCATCTAGGCCTTCGGGNTTTTCCTTTCCGCATAGGCCCTATTGGCCGTTCGATGCCGCCCTTAAATGCTCAACTAAAGTCTTCGCAAGCCCGAAATCCTATTGGACCGTGCTGAGGTCTGTCTTATACTGGCCGCAGCTAAACTGTTGGGGCGAGCATTATGATTCAGTACATGAATAATCTTTGGGCCGAAATCGATGGAACCACCATCACCGTTGGACTTCTTGAAGAAGCCGTTTCTGATATTAGCCAAATTAAGCGCATTGAGCTTCCGGAAGATGAAGCCAGTGTCGAAGCTCATGAAGTTTGCGGCGAACTTTACACCGACCAGGGACCGATCAATTTATACTGCCCCGTCGCCGGTGAAGTTCGAGAGATCAATGCCGCTGTCAACGATGACCCCAGTTTGATTCTTGAAGACCCTCAAGGTGAGGCTTGGTTATTTAAAGTCGAAGCCGACGAAGAAGTCGATGTTGATGAACTGATCCAAGAAATCAGAGACCTCGACGAGTAAGCTTCTTTTCACCTTTATCCCTGTACAAGTTTTTGACGTTAGATCGCTGACACCGTCTCAATGTGACTCGGAAGGCGTTAGAATATTTGGCAATTTCATTTGTCGTGCTAGCCTTAAGGNAGAAAAAGGTCACAGGCAAAGGTCCAGCCCCGCCCGTTTGTTGAATAAAGTTGGGAACAATGCCGAAGTACAAACTTATAGGGGGATACGATGAAAAACCTAAAAGCGATTAAAACTCGATTAGCTGAAATTGCAAAAGACGAATCCGGACAAGGTGCTACGGAATACATCCTAGTTCTTGTTGGTATCGTTGCGATCGTCCTACTTTTCCGCGGTCAATTGACGGAACAAGTACAAGGCATGATGGATTCCTTAGGAAGCCAAATCCAGGGCGCTCTTNACACTGGCGGTTGATCGACCGATAGGTTTTCATCGGGGACGCNANGTCNCCGATCGAAACTGACATTCCGGAGCATCCTAGATGGTTTCAACAGAGATGGTTCTATTACTTCTAATCTACGCGATGATCATTCTACGCGTTTTCTTTGGACCTAGCGGTCCCATCCAAACCTTTGCACAGTCAGGTCCAAGTCTTGGAGCACGCATTGAGCGAAACGTCGCCATCGGCTATCGTTTTCGTGTGGACGGTTCAAATCGTCTTCAATGGCAGCCCGAGGGGGAATAGTGGCCTTTGCTCCATTAACACTGATTCAGCTGGCCGTCCTAGCCGCTGGAGTGGTGAACGATTTAAAATCAAGAAAAGTGAAAAATTGGCTGTCCTTAAGCTTAGCCATCGCCTGCTTTTTAGCGGCCATCGTTTTTAATGGGCTCAACCAAGGGACCTTTACCACCATGGCCTTATCTTTTGGCACCGCCTTGGGAATGACCTTTCCATTGGTGTTTGCCCGTATGTTTGGGGCCGGTGACATGAAGCTCATGCTCGCCTTTAGTCTTGCCTCAACGGCCAGCGATGTTTTTTATATCCTTATATATAGTCTGATTTGGGGCGCTATTCTGGGTNTCTTCCAAGCTGTTTTAGCCAAGCAAGGACTTCAGCTGCTGCAAAACACCTATAAATTAATGACCAAAGACAAACCCGAATCAGAAAAGCTTCACCGCATTCCCTATACCGTTGCCTTGTTATTTGGATGGCTCACCCTGCAAACCATCTCTGGGGGCCTTTTGTGAAACACCAACCCTTGAACAACCAGCAGGGACAAATGGCCGTCGAAAGTATTTTAATTATGGCGGTCCTGGTTATTATCTTCACCCAGGTGGTGCAACCCTTGGTCAGCGATCAAATCGGCCAGATCGTTAGCCGTCCTTGGGTGCATATTCAAGGCATGGTCGAAACAGGCATTTGGGAGCCCATCGGCGAGGCCCGCATCAAGCATCCGAACAACTATCACCGTCACGTCTCGACCAATCCGGGAGGCTAAGTGAAAAAACGACGGAAGGCTGAAAAGGGAATGATCGCGGTGGACTTCTTGTTCGCCTTTACCATGGTTATGGGATTCACCATGCTTGCCTTTTCCTTGTCACTTACACTGACGGCCATCGAAGTGGCCCAGTATATCGGCTATGCCTCTGCTCGAGCGGGAATGGCTGGACACCAAAACCCCGCTTCACAAAGCCAGCTCATGCAAACCAAGTATGACCAACTTAAAAACCAATCCCCCCTAGCGCCCTTGATGAATAACGGCTGGTTCGTGATGCTGGATCCGACTCCGGGGCCGCGACTTTCTTCGGCCTTTGTCGCGTCATTTGCTTCAACGGCTGCTGATCAGGCCAATTCCAGATACGGTGGTTTCAACGCCGTGTTTCGCTCCGTGGTTTTAGATTTTCAAATTCCCCTGTTCGGCTCTACCAACCCCGAACGGCAGGGCGCACGGGGCTTTAGCACCAATATCAACGCTTTTCTTGGGGTCGAACCCAATGCCACCGAATGCTATAGCTTTCAAATTCAACGCTATCAAAAGTTTCTGCAACTTGGCGGCGGAGCTTACTCGCAAGTGCCGTTGATAAATAACGCCTACACCGGTCTATGGGACAACGGATGCTAGCACATCGAAGACGGCCACAAAATGACGAGGGTATGGCGACTATAGAAGCCCTTCCCATGTTGGTGATCTTTGTGATGTTTATCACCTTTGGGATCGGCCTTTGGGGCGTGGTTCACACCGGTATCGTCAACAGCATGGCCGCCAGAAACTATGCCTTTGAAACCTTTAACTTTCGCTCGGACGTCACCTATTTCCACGATCGACGGATGGATCCTAATAACCCCGTACACTATCAGGGTCTCAGCAATGCCAGTGACCCCTTACCGGGTGTGCGCCTGCACGGGATAAACTCGTGGAAAGCGACCCCAAACCAACAGGTTGTTGCCGGAGCCAACTTCATCGCTCCTCAACGACCCTTGGCCTTTGGTCGAGGACAACCCGTCGCCGATATCGACAGCAACGATGGGGCCTATCACAGCCAGACCATCATCGACTTCAGCGGACCCGCTGACCAAAATGTTCGTGTGAGCCCAGTGTGGATCATGATCGCCTACGGCATCTGCGTAAACGCTCGTTGTGGAGATCAGTAACTAGAGCCTAAACAGCTGTCAAAAACACCAACAGTTCTGGCCCTTGGTCTAAGCGTAAATAGCTTGAAACCCTATAGAATTCGGGAATTTTGCCGATAAGTTAGATACGGCATAACTGTCTATAAGGATGAAGCATGAACCCGAATGAAACTCGTACACTTTGGATCTCGATTGGTGCTGCCCTGTTTGGCGTGTTTCTTCTGTATAGCTACACGCAAGAAAAAAGCGCCTCACTCACCAAACAGTTCGGTGCGAAAAAACGGGTCGTCATTGCAAAGCAAACCATCAACGCCATGCAGACCATTGATGAAACCATGCTTCAAGTCATCGACAAGCCACAGGACTTCGTCGAACCATCTGCCATTAACGACCCAGAAATCGCTGTCGGAAAAGTCGCACTCGCCCCAATCAAAGAAGGCGAACAGGTTCTTGAAAGTAAAATCATCACTCCGGGCCCTGTCACTGGATTGTCTTTGCAGGTAGCCCCTGGAAAACGCGCCGTCACCATTCCCGTGGATGAAGTCCGCGGCGTCGCCAAGTTAATAAAGCCTGGCGACCGAATCGATTTGGTTGCAGCCATTGATATGGGTAGCGGTTTAAATAAAAAACGCGTGATAAAAACCATTATGGAAGACGTGGTCATCTTGGCGACGGGACTTCGTGTCGCCAACGAGCTTCCGCGCCTTTATGAAAAAAGCGGCAAGAACGAATACATCCGAAATATTTCATCAGATACAGGCTTTACGAACGTCACCATCGAAGTGGCACCTAAAGAAGCCCAAGATTTAATATACATCCTTTCTACGGCGCCGGGCTCTTTGTATATGACTCTTCGCCACCCAACAGATCGCACCAAAAAAGCGCGAACTTTGGGTTTATCTAATGTGGACTCTTTGTTGGACCGAGTGCCGTCCTCGGCGCTTCAGCAAAGCGCCAGAAGCAAACTTCCGACTCCGACAAAGCGGAACACAAAAACAAAGACCCGTTCACGAACAAAGCGTAATGGAGGTTATATTGATCTCTAAAGCGTCCTCTTTTTTTATTGCTGGTCTTCTTGCCTTTAGTTTTCAGCTAGGATTTTCGGCGTTTTCAGCGGCTCCGGTTTTTGCTCAGGACCGTTCAAACCATAAAATCGAATACCTTTCGCTATCTATTGGTATTTTCCGCGACAAAGAAGTGTCTTTGGCTCCGAAAAAACCAAAGCTGGGCGGGACTTTTCGTAAGGTCACCAACGTCAGCTATGACTCGAATAAGAAGGTTCTCCGCTTTGAGCCCAAAAAGGCCGGTGTCGGAACACTGATCGTTCAACACCCAAATACCGGGCAAATTCTTTATGAATATCGCATCGATGTGCGAAAAACGAATCTCTTCACCATCGCCCGTGAAATCAAAGATTTGCTGGGCGAGATCGAAGGCATTCATATTCGCATCCTTAACAACAAGGTCATCGTCGATGGACAGATTCTACTTCCACGCGACATGGGACGCATTCATAGTGTTGTTAAACAGTATGGCGATGTCGCAGCCACACTGGTCACCTTGAGCCCTCTGGCCCAGCGAAAGATCGCTCAACTGATCGAACGCGACATCAATAATCCTGAGGTGCATGTCCGTGCGGTGAACGGGAAATTTATCCTCGAGGGAGCCGTCGACTCGCAAGCCCTGAAAGATCAAGCTGAAATCATCGCAAAGACCTACGCCCCAGACGTGGTTGTCGATGAAGCTGTCGCTGATAAAAAGGTGATTAACGTTCGAAGTGATATCGTCATTAATCTGATCGATGTTCGCCCGCCACCACCGGAAGGCCCAAAGAAAATCGTCAAACTTACGGTTCATTACGTCGAGCTACAACGGGATTACACCAAAGGCTTCCGCATTCAGTGGACACCGGATATTGGTGATGGCTCCAGCGTAACCTTTACCTCTGGTGGAAGAAACCCAGGCGGAGTGGTCGCTGAATTGACCGGCACCATTGCCAACTTACTTCCAAAGCTCAACTGGGCAAAGCAACACGGACACGCTCGCGTGCTGCAAACCACACAAGTCGTGGTCGAAGACGGCAATAAAGGAACGATCAATTCAACAACCCGAGTGCCATACCAAACTGTCAGCGCACAAGGACAACCCTCTACGAATTTTGAAACCACAGGGATTCAAGCCGGAATCACACCCCAAGTGCTTGGAGCCCGGTCCGATAGCGTTAAGCTGAACATTCAATTTTCAGTCAAAGCCTTGGTGGGCGCTATGAACGGTCAGCCGATGGTCTCGGAACGTTCACTTCAAACTATTTTAGTGGTTCGCAGCGGCCGAAGTGCTGCCGTCGGTGGCCTGGTTAGTAGCAGCAATACGACCAACTACAACAAGCTGCCCGAGAATGCTCCGACCAACCCATTGATTTCACTTTACGCATCCAAAGACTTTGTTCGCAACCAATCGCAGTTTGTGGTCTTCGTCACGCCGACCATCATCACTTCTGCCAGCAACGGGGCCGAACAAATCAAGCGTAAGTTTCGACTTAGAAACTAGGGATAGGCAACAGGGATGGCACTACACGAAAAGGCACATCTGATCGCAGTCATAGGGGGTAAAGGCGGAGTTGGAAAATCCGTTTTTGCGGCGAACTTCGCACTGACACTGATGCGCGAAATGAATCAACGCGTTCTTCTGATTGACGCCGATGCCCGAAGTGCCGGTGACCAAAACGTGATTGTCGGCCTTCGTCCGCAAAAGACCCTTCCTGATTTAGCGAACTTCAATGGGACGATCACCCAACAAAGCATTCAGTCCTTGGTGACAACCCATAAGGCCGGCCTAGGATTTATCGGCGCCGTCCAAGGGCCCGATCAAAACCTTCGCGCTTCACCCGAGGTCATTCGCAAACACCTTTATTCGATCAGTCAGTTCTATCCCTATATCGTCGTCGACCTTGGTACCGAATTGGAAGACCTTCAAATGGGTTTACTAGAAGAAGCGAGCCTTGGCATGATTGTCACCACGCCGGATATCCTTGTCGTCAACCAATCGCGACGCATATTAAAAGAGCTTTATGATGCCACCTTCCCAGCCGATTTATTTCATGTCGTGGTCAATAAAGCCGGCAGCGGTGGCACCAACGCCAGCGCCATCAGCCAATCCCTAAGACGTCCCGTCATTGGCCAAGTTCCTAATGATGAAAAACTGACGTCCATGGCCTTGAACCAAAAGATGCCTTTTGTGCTGACCCAACCGAACTCCCCGGTGTCTGGATCCTACCGCGAGATCGCCAGAAAAATGACCGGCGGTGTTTTGCAAAAGCTAAAAGCCCTGCAAAAACCAAGTCAGTCAAAGTCCCTACGCCAGAAGGACTCTGCTAGCCTATCAGGCAAAACCTCGCAAGGGGTCTTCAAAGGGGGCGGAAAAAACCAAGACCCGGAAACCCTGTTAAAGATGCAAATCCATGCCGAGCTGATTAAAGAAATGGATTTACAAGAAGATCTTCAAAATTCGCAAGACGACCCTGAAAAGCAAGAAGAACTTCGCAACAAGACCCGCCGGACCATTGCCATGCTTTTTGATCGCATGGCCCAAGGCTACGGCAAAGAAGATCGAACCCGAATTATCAAGCATGTCCTTGATGAGTCACTGGGCCTGGGTGTTTTGGAAGAGCTTTTAGAAGACCCCACGGTGTCTGAAATCATGGTCAATGGCCATGATAAAATCTTTGTGGAAAAGTCCGGTCGCCTGACTTTGTCTCCGGTCAGCTTCACTTCGAATCAAAATTTACTGAATGTGATCCAGCGGATTGTGCTTCCCTTGGGTCGACAAATTAACAAAAAGACTCCTTTGGTCGATGCCCGCCTTCCAGATGGTAGCCGGGTGAACGCCGTCATCGAACCCTTGGCGATTGATGGACCAGCTCTAACTATTCGAAAGTTCGCCAAAGAGCGCATTACACCCGATCACTATATTGGTTGGAACACGCTTAATAAAAATATGATCGATTTCTTACGTATTTGTGTTGAGCAAGGTCTTAACGTGATTATTTCTGGTGGAACGGGATCTGGTAAGACGACGCTACTCAATGTCCTTTCCAGCTTCATTCCAGCCAACGAACGCATTGTCACCGTCGAGGATGCAGCTGAATTGCAGATGCTTCAAGAGCATGTGGTTCGGCTTGAAACTCGCCCTCCCAATTTGGAGGGCACCGGCGAAATCACTATCCGTGATTTAATCAAGAACTCGCTTCGTATGCGTCCCGACCGAATTGTGGTGGGAGAATGTCGTGATGGTGCCGCCCTAGATATGTTGGCTGCCATGAACACAGGTCACGATGGGTCTATGACCACGGTCCACGCCAACAACCCAAACGAAGCCCTATCCCGTTTAGAAACTTTATGTTTGATGGCTGGTATGGAGCTTCCGCTGACGGCTATCCGCGAGCAAATTGCCGGGGCTGTGGATTTAATTATTCAAATCGGACGGCTTAGTGATGGAAGTCGTAAGGTGCTAAGCATTACTGAAGTGGTCGGCATGAGTGGCGAGGTCGTTACTCGTCAGGAAGTCTTTCGTTTTAAAGAAGAGGGCACCGATAAAAACCGAAAAATCGTTGGTCGCTTTATGGCCACGGGACATATCCCCACTTTTGTTAAAAAGTTCGAACAACGTGGCGTTAAAATTCCAACAAATATTTTTTCCAATTCAGATGAAAGCCAAAGCGGTGGTGTTGCTAAGCCCACTCCGGCTCGTCGCCCTAGCATGGTCAAGCCGGTGAAGAAAGCTTCAGGTGAGTCATGAATTTCTTATTTCAAAATGATCTATTGTTTTTAGCCGTCTTCGGCCTTTGTGTGTTTACTTTCTTTTATGGCTACACCGAGCGGATGATCAATTTTCTTGAAGCCCGCACCCTCGGGGCTCGCGATGAGTGCATGGAACTATTGGATCGCATGTTGGTCAAGACCGACAAAAAGAAGCTGACCACCACCATGATGCTGATGAGCTTTGGACTTGGTGCTTTGGCCTGCTTGGCTTTTTGGCCCAATGTGATTCCTGGTTTAATTTTTGGTGCCGTCCTAACCTTCGGTGGCCTAGCCATGCCAAAGCGAATTCTGACGCTTTTATGGGAGCGACGTTGCAGTCGCCTGGTCGATCAGATGGTCGACGGCATGACCATTATGGCGAACGGAGTAAAAAGCGGTCTTAGCATCACCCAAAGTATGGAGCGTGTCGTTGCCAATATGTCTGGCCCTCTTCCTCAAGAGTTCGAATTGGTGCTTGGTAAGGTCAGCCTTGGTCTTTCCGTTGAAGAGGCTTTAAATGAGTTTGGCGANCGCATTCCAAAGCCTGACGTTCAAATGTTCGTGACGGCTGTGAACATTCTTAGCGAAACCGGTGGTAACTTGGCCGAAACCTTCGAGACNATTACCTACACCGTTCGTGAGCGCCAAAAGATCGAAAAAAAGGTGGAAGCCTTGACCGCGCAAAGTATGACCCAGGGGATGATTATCACAGCCGTCCCCTTCATGCTTTTGGTCGTGTTTTTTCTTATGGACCCCGGCTATGTCATGCCCCTATTTACCAAGCCCTTGGGCTGGTTTTTCCTCTTCTTAATGCTAGCTCTGCAAGTGATTGGTGGAGTGATGATGCGAAAAATCGCTACAATTAAAGTATAAGCTTATCTTCGGAAAGCCGCGTTCCGCCTTTGTTTTTGCGGATCACATGCGCCCTCCAAGTAAGTCGTTTTTTTAAGGTGAAGGAGTCACTCTATGCGCTTCCTATTGGCCGCGTTTCTCGCATTTGGCGTCTCACAGGCACAGGCTGTGATTGATGTTAAAAACTCGAACTACACGGAAACTTGGACCGACCTGGTTGTGTCTGGGACCGGCTACGATATGCGGGTTCGCCGGACCTACAGCAGTCGCTCGATTTATAACGGAACTTTTGGTTGGGGCTGGTGTTCGGACTTCGAAACCAAACTAGACATCACCCCCGAAGGGGCACTGGAAGCCACCGAATGCGGTGGTGGTCTAGAAATCATCTACACTCCNAGCGGATTCTCACCACGAACAGTCGATAATACCATTTCGCAACTTGTGTCCGAGGTAAAAAAGCGCAACCGCGACATGACCCCGGCCAAGCTCGCTAAACTGAAATCTGACCTACAAGAAAACGTCTATCTTCGTGAAGAGCTCGCTCGACGCTTGGGCGTTAGTGGCAAGATCGTTCCCGGTCGCGTCTACCGAGCCAATGGAAGCGAAGTCGAACAAATCGTTTTAAATAACAATGTCTACACTCGTACCCTGGAAGATGGAACCTTTCAAAAGTTCGATGCAAAGGGCAAGCTGACTCATTTATATGATCGAAACAGCAATTACTTAAAAATTGATTATGACAAAAGTGATCGCATCCATAAGGTGACTGATAATAACGGTCGTCAGCTCGTCTTCGATTATAAGGGTGATAGTCGCAAAGTGGCTTCCATTAACGGACCCTATAAAATGAAAGTCGTCTATCAACACAAAGGCGATGACCTTGTTTACAGTAAGGACGTTGAAAACCAAGAATTTCGCTACGCCTATGATGACCTACACAATATGGTGAAAGTGACCTTTCCAGATAAATCAACCAAAGAGCTCGCATTCGACAAAGACCGCGACTGGGTTGTTGCCTTTAAAGCTCAAGACGGCTGCCGCGAAAAATACGACTATCAATTTGATAAGAAAGATCCAAAAAACCACTACTCAGCCAAAGTCACCAAAACGTGCAATGGCAAGACCGTGGTTTCAAATAGCTATGAGTTCTTCCACCGCGATCGCCCCGACAACCAGGGGAAATACCTTCACCGGGTGAAAAGTTCAGTGAACGGCGAAGAATCAGATACCACCTTTCACCAACGTTTCGGTCGCCCTGTTCTTGTGACTCGTAACGGTCGTACGACGAAATTTGATTTTTACAATGACGGCTTGATGAAAGCCAAGTACGAGCGCAACCGTGAGTTTCACTACGAATATAAAAATTCCTGTAAAAAGGTCAGTAAGGTGACGACGAAATTTTACGCTCTACAGCCGGTGCGTTCGAGCAAAAGAAACCGCCGCCCCACCTATAAACGCAAATTGGTGAAAAGTTTATTCACCGGCTTTCAGTACCACCCTAAGAAGTGTAATCTTCGATTCGCTAAGAACTCCGACGGNCAGTCGGCAAAGCTTGATTANGACTCCAATGGNCGGATCGACGAAATAACCGATCAATCCAAAAAGGTTGTCAAAATCTCGTACCACAGCAAGTTCAGTAAGCCTGAGGTGGTTCAACGAGTGGGATTGGGATCGATTAAGGTGGATTACGATAAAAATGGCGTTATCAAGGACGTTAAAAGTAACGAGGGACCTCGTGTCGCCGTACAAGTGGCCAATGTCTTTAATAACCTTCTCGAGCTCATCGCCCCGGCCACTAATAATGAAATCCGACTGTAAGGGAGAGGATCATGAAAACTGCTTTTATTTCACTGCTGGCTTTATCTTTGATAGCAACCGTTGCCACGGCCCAGGACAACACTCAAACCGAAGCTGGGATTATCCTGCTTGAAGACTGTGCCTGTAATGACTCGGCCACCCGCTCTCGAGGCGGCCTAGAAGGCCTTGATCCNTCACGCGAAGCCGACCTCTATGTGCCTCGANAGGATAACAAGGCAAACCNATCACAACAGCAAGACACGACCGCCTAATCAGACAGACGTGACTTCTAAGCGGAAAGCCCCCCGGGCTGACCGCTTCAGCGAGGGCCTCAGATCGAATCTGAGGCCTTCTTGATTGCATCCCCCTAAGATCCGCATTGTCCACTTCCTGGACAGCCCAGTGACGCTCTAGAGCCATTTTTAGACACCANCCCCTAAACTGATTNCATCGACCACATAAAGGCTTGAAATTACTGATGTTTATTGGGCACACAGGCCTCTGAGGTGGCATATTTGTCGCTATATAGAATCATGTACGGATTTAAAGCCTCTGAAAGGAGACACCCTATGAAGAAACTAAGCCTACTTGTATTAGCGATCGGACTTGCTGCGCCTTCGGCTTTTGCCGCTGGAAAAAAAGCGGATATCACCTGTAGTCACAGCCAGGCCAACAGCAAAGGCACCCTTTTAGTCGCCCCAGGCTCGAAACAAGCCCTGGCCCAGCGCCAACAAAGCGAAAGCATCATTAATCGATTGATGAATGCTGTGAAATCGGGNCCCGTTACATTCTAAGCGAATGGCCCCTTTAGATCGACGCCTCAACTACTGCGAAGAGCTGGCCTCTTGGTCTTGAACTTGCTGTTTAAGACGCTCGGCCTGTTCACGCAGGAAGGCCTCGCTGCGATCCATTTGGAAGCGCAAGTGACGCTTGCCTGGAACATTTTCAGAATCCAGTAAAGATCCTGCTTTCGAGCTCACACTCCCCGTCAGCTGACGAAACCCTTGCCTTAAAAACACCATAGCCCCTTGAGCCACTTCGTGCAGAGGTGCTACCACGTTCGATGTTCGCACCCAATTCATCGTCTGCTGCTCGACGGTCGATGCCCCGAACTTCACCTGCATGATGATCACAATAATGAAGGTCATAATAGTCATCTTAAAAACGAAAAACAGATCGCTCATGACACGGNCTCCGCTCCACGCAACTGCATCACCGACAAAATGGATTTCATTAATGTCGCCTTTGTGAAGGGCTTCTGAAGAAAATCCACACACCCGGCATCCAAAGATTTCATCATCAAGTCACTATCATTTAAGGTTGANAAGGCGATGATTCGCATATGAGGATCGACCTCTAGGATCTCCTTACAGGCCTCTAAGCCGTTTTTGTCCGGCATCACCAAATCCATCAAGATCACGTCAGGATTCTTCGACAGCGCCATCTCGATAGCGTCATTGCCTGTTGTCGCCTCGGCCACAACCTCAATNCCTTCCGAGGTAGCCATGTCCTTTACGACTTCGCGAATAAATGGAGCATCATCAACAATCAGTAGTCTAATAGCCATAGACCCATTATATTAGCCCGATACAGCTTTTTCCAAAGACAAAGGGAAATCATGGACGCCTCCAAACTTTCGGCCAAGTTGTTGCTGTTCCTTTCTGGATTTGATGGGTTTACAGCTTACTGTGTGATTCTAGGTGTACTCCTAGCCTGTGGTCTTGGTGTACCTATTCCAGAAGACATCACACTGATTGCCGCTGGTTTTCTTGCCGGCCTTGGCAAGATCAGCCTTTGGGGCGCCCTGCTGGCGGGCTTTGTCGGNGTGATGGTCGGCGATGCTTTTATGTTTTTCTTGGGCCGATACCTGGGTGATCGCGCCTTTACACTTCCTCTTATCAGATCCTTTATGACTCCGGCCAGAATCGAACTTGCGAAAAAAAAGGTGCATGAAAATGCTCAGTTTGTTTGTTTTGTCGCTCGGTTCTTACCTGGACTTCGGTCCCCGACTTTTCTGACCGCTGGTGTGATGGGCGTGAGCCCTTGGTTGTTTTTTGCACTGGATGGCCTGGCCGCCGCCATCAGTATCCCGGTTTGGGTGGTCGGTGCTTGGTATCTTGCCGACAACCTTGAGGAAGCCCTGCACTTTGCCAAAGAGATGCATATGGTGCTGTTGATCGCCNTACCGACGATGGTCGTGGGTTATTTGATCTACAAATACATCAAGAAAAAGCGGCGCCCGAGCTCGACCTAGTTCCGTCCCGGCTTTGACCATTGATCCAAGGCCTATCACACTGAAACCATGTGGGTTTTTCGTTTTTTATTATCCTGTATCTGTTGTTTTCTGTCGCTCAGCACTTGGGCTCAGCTCAGTACCAATGAAACCCGCTANAAAAGCCCCGCCGACGACTTAGCGACGATCCATTCCATNGCTGCACTTCCTATCTTAGACAATGTCGGCGGTATTTATTCAAAACCATTGGAAGAACACCTGATTGAAACCATCGACCGGGATCACCGATTTAACTTAAACCGTGATCAAAGTGTCGCAGCAGTTGTTACCCCTGAAGAATTGGAAGAAAACAGCGAGATGGCTACATCCATCAGCCAATCGCTCCGCGCAGATGCTTTCATCGCGACCCGTATCACCAAAGGCCCTCAAGGCCTATCGATTNTCATGGGCCTCTTTNTAACGGCCGACGCCAAGCTATTTGCTAAAGCCGAACTAAAAGGCAGCGCGAAGTTTGCCATTGATGATTTAAAACCCGAAGTCAGCAAACTATACGGTGAGCTCCGTTCCCGCGTTCCTTACAACGGCACCGTCATGAGCCGCGACGGCCAGCGCGTGACCATTAATCTTGGNAAACGCGACGGCGTTGCAACNGAACAGGAACTGACAGCCATTCAGATTATAAAACTAAATCGTCATCCGAAGTTTCATTTTTTAATTAACACGGAAAAGCAAATCTTAGGGCGATTAAAAGTCATCAAGGCCGAAGACAGCCTTAGTTTTGCGCAAATCATCACCGAAGTCGAAGCGGGCGCCATTCAAACCGGGGCTAAAATCGTTGGGCTTCAGCCTGCCACCTATAAGGCCGACCCTTTTCTTTTGGGAAACAATAACAACCCCGCAGCCCAACTGGGCGAACGCGCCGAGGGCAAAGGTGTTTTTGGGGAAAACCCCAAAGAGTGGAAACCTGAAACCCCACCCAATTTCGGTGAGGTCTCGGCTCGATTGGGGATTGGTGGGNTTTCATCCAACCTAAGTCTTCAAAGTGAGGACCTGACCGCCGACAGCAGCTTTTATCCCTCACTATTTGTAAACGCCGAGCTTTGGATCACTGAAGAATGGTCCGCCCATGTGAATCTTCGCCAATCTATTATTAGCGTCAGCAACCCGCAAAGTGGTTCGCCCGATGAATTGGCTGTGAACGTGACTGAAGTGGGCCTATCGGCAGGCTACAACTTCTATCTTGGTGGTTTGGCCGATGACCCACGCATTGAAGTGCTTGCCGGATGGTCCAACGCCAGCTTTTATTTTGATTCGACCTCAAGCGAAGGGTTTCCGTCCGTGACCTACTCGGGCCTGCGCCTGGGTGCTAAAGGGGACTTCCCCTTGGGGCCGGACAAGTCCTGGCGGGCCGGCCTGGAATTTCATTTTTATCTTTTCACCAATTTATCCGAATCCCCCTTTACCGGTGGGTCGGACGACAGCTCAACCATCAATCAAATCCGCATCTTCGGATCTAAAAAAATAAATCACCGCCTCCGCTATATCGGCGCTTTAGACTTTGACCTGTATTCCAGCGACTACAAAGGCACTGGAACCAGATCCACTCAAGCGAACTCTTTAAGTATCCGATCCACTGTATTATCAGGTGGACTTTCCTATCAATTTTAAGTCCACCCTACCGGAGCCCCAATGCCGACCAACGCCAACAAGGGAGTTCGCCAGCCCACAGCTTCACTGCTGACCAGGCTGGCCCTGGCCGCATCCGCCGTCTGTTTGATCAGTGTTAGCGTGCAAGCGGACGACAAGGCATCTCCCCGTATCGGTCATCATTCAAGCCAGGATCCCTGCGACCCCTTACACCAAGCGGCGCTAAAAAAGACCGATAGCTTTAAGACCGCTCTTGATCAAAATTCAGCGGCCCCCGAAATCCGAGTCTGCGTTTCCCGTGAATCCTTGGTCTTCAAAGCCCTTCTAGGCGCCACGGGGGCTATCCTTGACGTCGAGGGCCCGCGTGGGAACGCCACCCTCCTCAGCGATCCGGACAGCGGTGGCTATGCGCTGTTATTGGCACGAAGCCAACTTGTCGACCAAAACGGTTTTCTAAAAAGCGCTCGACTGTCATACCTTCCAGATCCTGAAAACCCATCCCATCGACTGGAGATCGATGTGGATCAAAATCAAATTTCGCAGAACAACCTGATCGGCGAATCCTTCGGTGCCTCCGGCAGCAAAGTCTCCCCACAGGATGACTGGGTTCTTCTTCCCCTGCCCAGCCCCCTCCCATGGCAAGGGGCTTCTCAGGGATTTAAAGCCAAGTCCTTCCACTTAAAACCAACAAACCAAAGCGATATTTTATCTAAAGATGACCCCGCCCTGTATGGGCTTGGGTTTGCAACTATCAGGGACTCAGAGGAAAGTTGCCTTTCACGGCAAGGCCCTTTACGGCCTGTCAGCCTTTCTGATGCCTCCGGTGTCGAAACCAACAGCCCTGGCCTGGCTGTCAGCGCAAGCTATGATCCGCAGTACAGTGGATCGCCAGTTTTTGACTTTGATGAAGACAACGCCATTCAAATACGAGGCATCTTTGCTGGTCCCACCAACGGGTCCCATCAAAGTGGGCCGCTTCGACCGCTGACGCTTATTTCTGATCGGGTTTTTGAGGCGTATAAAGCGGCCTTAGCTATAAGCCGCCAACCTTAAGCCCCAAGGCCTTTGTGAATCAGATAGCCGATTCCTAGTAAGATCACACCTGCTAAATAGCATTGCCAAAAGCTAAGGCTCAACTGCTTAGCCAGTAGAAATGGAACAAAAAACAACATGGACACTGGCACAGCGACGAAGACGCTTTTTGCGTAAGCAACCGATACATCTGAACTTCCCCATTCCATCTGCGAAAAAGCTAAAGCTAACATGGTGGTCAAAGGCAGAGCCGTTAGAAACCCAGACAATTGTGTCTGTTGCTTAGAAAGCCACGACACAAAGCTAATGATCGTGGCGGCTAATACAACTTTTCCGATGGCTAAAATCATCGTTGCTCTTTTGTTACTCGAATTTGATGCTGCCTTCCTGTCACACTGGAATTACTAACCCCCTGGATAGATAGCACGTCATTCATCGAACCGCTGTAAACTTGTGCAGCCACATCTGAAGAATTCACATCCACGTCACTGGGCTGGCTCAGGCGCAAAGAAAACGTCTTCACGCAGCTTTCGTCCACCAGCTGCAAAGTTCCCCTCTGCATATCCGGCCGAAGGCCATCAAAAACACATCCGTAGACAACGTTTTCATGCTTTTCCAAGGTTTCCACAGTTAGGTACAAATTATTCAGCTCATATTCAAGTTCCTCGATCGTTCGAACTCGACCAGAATTAGGATATGGCGGAAGACTTGGCGTGATTGTTAGTCGAAAACTATGTTCAAGAACCTCGCCGTTTTCCACTTGGCTTGAAGCAACGCCTTCGTAGACACCGCTTAATGCTGAAAAATACTGGTGCCTTAGATAAAGATCTTCTTCCATTTCCGACGCTCGCTGGGCTAAATTGCGATTTTCTTGTTCAACCACCCCTTCGGCCTGGCGCATGGCCACTTCAGCTACTTCTTCATCTCCATCTCTAGAGCAGCCCACAAGGCTGACAAAACAAATTCCTAGCAGTAATGCTTTCATTAGATCTCCCCTTCCAATTTGTTGTTTAATAGCGCAACAAGCTGTGCGCGAATCAGCTGATAGTTTCGCCTTCTTTCAATATGTTCGACATGAAACCCCAAGTATTTTTGGGTTGCATTAAGCACATCTACCGAGTTCTTTACACCTCGCCGGTATTCATCCAGCGTTTTTATATAATAGGATTCACCTTGTTTAATACGATTTTCGGATAAATGTATCAGGTCGTGTTCATGCTTTAATTCACCATGAACCTTTTCAATCCGTCCTTTTAGGTTTTTAAGTTGTTGTTGATACCTTTTTGCGTGCGCCTTGTGCTCCATGGTCTGAGCTTCTGCCAAAACCCCTGTATTAAAGGGGTCAAAATTGAATGTCAGCCTCACGCCCACATAGGTATCTAAACGATAGTCGCTTGAAAAATAGGTTCTTTCGCGCAAGTTGAACTGCTCTTGTCCAGCATACACATCCGCCGTAGGCCGCCACCACCGTTGAGAAAGGTCTGCTGATAGTTCTTCGATACGCCCCTGCAAGCGCAGCGCTTCTTCCTTTTTACTACTCAGCTGATTATTTTCCGCCTTTAAAATAGGATCTTCATCATCGTGAGGAACATAGTCTGTGGTTGAAAATCCGACATCAATACCTAATATCGGCGCCAGTTCTGCCCTTACAAGTTCCGCCTCGTGGCTATAACTTTCCAAGGATTCATCGACTTGCCCCCTATAAATCTCGAATTCAATTCGATCCGTTTCTGTCGAAACACCACGATTGATTCGTGTTTTGGCAGCTTTGAAGTTGGATTCGTTCAGCTTTCGAAACTTTTTATAGGCAACCATGGCCTCATTCAGTGCCACATGATGCCAGTATAAACTTTCCGCCTCGGCACGAACCTCAAGTTTTGTACCTGTTTTGGAGATTTGCGCCAACCTCTCTTGCGCCGAAAAAATCTCGGACTGAATCACGTCTCGTCCACCGCGATATATATTTACCGAAGCCTCTGCTTTCCAGACCGCTTGAGACCTTGTCGAATAGGGGCCTGTTTCGAAACTTTCATAACCCACCTTCCCCTGCAGCTTCGGCATAAGGGACCGTAGGAAGTGACCCGACCGAACTTTTGCGGCTTTCGACTGTAACCTCGCCGATTTGACTTCTGTGTTGTTGGATTCGACCAACTTTTCAATCTGATCCAAAGTCAAAAACCTGGTTTCTTTTAGTTCATTAGCACTACTGATATTCAGCTGATAAAACAAGATTAGCGACAAAAGCCCGATCATCGGTCACACTCCCTATATAAGAATTAATCTAAGTTTTCAAAAACAGCCTGGTAGGCCCCGCCCTTGCCGTTAAAAACAACTTCAACGTCAAAAGGCTTACTTTTGGCTTTCGGCAGATTTCCTTCAAAGACGCCTTTAGCTAGTTTTAATTCAAAACTTTGTTTCGCTGACTTTTTTCGCTTCGATTCAAGCTGGCCCTTTGCTGTCTTTCCCAGTGCGGCCAAATCAACTGACTTCAGTTCATTGTCGTAAACGTAAACTCGTGCGAGTTCGCCCGTGCGGACAAGTTCCGCTTTATATGCCATCTTCTTTGTCTTGGTATTTACGACTGAGGCCAAAACCCCACCACGCTTTGCCGACTCGATGACTTTAGGTCCGTGCCCCTCATCGTGCGCAAAACTCATGCTTGATACCAACAACACTGACAGTGCGAATGCTTTCATAAAATGTCTCCTTCTTTCTGGGCTTCAGCCCTTTTAAATTTAAATAATCTTTCAGCCGGCTTTCGACCAAAATTATAAAAAACAACAGGCGTTACAATGACGTCCAATAACGTGGAAGTAAAAAGCCCACTGACAATAACAATAGCAACCGGATACAAAATTTCTTTTCCAGGCTCACCCTTTGACAAAAGTAAGGGGACCAAGGCCAATGCCGCGGAAAAGGCCGTCATCAGAACTGGGACCAAACGCTCCAAGCTTCCTCGGATCACCATTTCTTTAGTAAACTTTTCGCCTTCTTCAACCATCAGATGAATATAGTGGTTGATCATCAAAATACCGTTTCTGGATGCGATTCCGCACAAAGTAATGAAGGCTATCAAAGTGGCAACGGAAAGCTCTCGCTCTGTAAGATAGATTCCAATCACACCACCGATTAAAGCCAGGGGAACATTTACCATGACCTGAGCAGCCAACATCGTTGATCGAAAATTTAAATATAGAATGATAAAAATTCCTAGCAGAGATAGCCCCCCGAGAATCACTAACATTTTAGAGGCTTGTTGTTGGCTTTCGAATTGCCCACCGTAGGTTACAAAATACCCTTCGGGAAACTTGACCTTTTCGGCGATGGTGGCTTGAATTTCTTTTATCAATCCACTGAGATCCCGACCTTGCGAATTTGCCTGTACAATAATTCGCCTCTGTACATTCTCCCTGTTGATCATATTGGGTCCGCTTCCCTTATAAACATAGGCCACGTCCCTGACCCGTACCAGCTTCCCAGTCGGCATCGTCTTAATCAGAACATTTTCGATGTTTTCTGGCGTTGCACGCGAGGAATCGTTTAATCGCATAAAAATATCGAAAATTCTTTGGTTTTCGATCACCGATCCAACAGATTCACCATTCAGAGCCATTTCTAGTTCTTCGGCGACGGTTCCTGGGCGCACCCCCCACCGTGCGGATTCTTCGCGGTCCATAAGAATTTTTAACTGAGGTACTAAAACCAAAGGCTCTAGTTGCAGGTCGACGATCCCTTTGATTCCTCGCATGGCTTGCTCGACCTCATACCCTAGCCGACGAAGTTCTTCTAAGTCTGGCCCGAATATCTTTACAGCAATCTGAGCTCGCACACCGGACAACAAATGATCTAAGCGATGACTAATTGGCTGGCCGATGTTGACGTACACGTCCCCGGTATCTTCAATTTTTTCACGAATTTCTTGAAGGACCACACGCCGGCCTCGGCCCGTCTCATGGTGGAAATCTACGTCTATTTCACTCCAGTGAACACCCTCGGCATGCTCATCCATCTCGGCCCTACCCGTGCGCCGCACAGTCGACTTCACCTCTGGAACCGACAGTATCGCTTCTTCAATACGTTGACCAAGGTCATCCGAATCCTTTAAGGCAATCCCTGGTGGTGCAGCAACCCCTATCGTTGCCGTTCCCTCGTTAAAGGGCGGAAGAAAGTTCGATCCCATGAAGAACAATAAAGACAAACTACTAACCAGTAAAACGAGTCCGCCACCCAAGACCAAATAAGGACGATCGATGACTTTTAAAATCACGGTTCGATCAATGGATTTAAGCAAACTCACTAAGCGTCCGTCTTGCTCGCGATCCATGACCTTCGCATTAGGCAATAGATAATAGCAAAGCACCGGAGTCAGCGTCAGCGAGACCACCAAGGAGGCCAGCAATGAAACGATATAGGCCACACCTAAAGGCGCAAACAAACGCCCCTCGATACCACCCAAGGCAAACAAAGGAATAAAAACTAAGACCACGATGATTGTCGAAATCACAATGGAGTTTCGCACTTCTGATGAGGCCTCGAAAACCACCTTCAGCGGATGAAGCGGGTTCTTTAAGGTTCTATTTTCTTTTAATCGCCTAAAAACGTTTTCGACATCAACAATGGCATCATCGACCAGTTCACCGATGGCCACCGCCAATCCCCCCAAGGTCATCGTGTTAATTCCAAGCCCCATCCAGTGAAAGACGATGGCCGTCACTAATAGTGACAATGGAATCGCCACCAGGGTAATCCCCGTGGTTCTCCAATTCAGCAAAAACAAAAATAAAATGATCGCGACCATGATGGCGCCATCTCGCAAGGCCTCTTCCACATTTGATATAGAGGCTTTAATAAAATTCGCCTGCTTAAAAAGGTCAGCTTCAAGGCGAATGCCTTTGGGAAGAGCTTTTCGGATTCCCTCCAGGGACTCTTCGATTCTCTTGGTCAAATCCAAAGTATTTGCTGAGGGTTGTTTTTGAATCGTCATGACAACCGAATGCTGCCCATTAACACTGGCTTCACCACGTTTTATTTTAGGGCCTATCCGAACTTCGGCGATGTCTTTGACCAGAACCGGGCGACCAAACTGCAACCCCACCACCGAGTTTTCAATTTGTTCCACATCTTCGACACGTCCAAGTGGGCGAATCAAAAACTCTTTTCCATCAATATCGACAAAGCCGCCAGTGGTGTTTTCACTGATTTCTGATAAGGAATGTTTCAGATCTTCTAAGCTGATCCCTTTGGATTGCAGTTTTTCAGACGACACCAAAATTTGGAATTGTTTTACCTGACCACCCATAACCACGACCTGGCTAATTCCAGGAATGGTCATTAGCTTCGGCCGGACCACCCAGTCTGCCAGCGTCCGCATTTGCATGGGATCCACTAACTGATTTTCTTCGGTAACGAGACCGATAAATTGAATTTCTCCCATGATGGAAGTGATTGGGCCCAGGACCGGGGTAATATCTTCCGGCAATCGTCCGCTTACTAATTGGAGCTTTTCAGCTACCAGCTGGCGGTTACGATAGATGTCCGTTCCCCAATCGAACTCTATATAGATAATCGAGATCCCGATGCCGCTGCTTGATCGAACACGCATCACGCCTGGCACGCCGCTCATGCTGGACTCAATTGGCAGGGTGACCAGAGTTTCAACCTCTTCCGGCGCCAAGCCATGGGACTCCGTGATGATAGTAACGGTCGGTCGGTTCAGGTTAGGAAAGACATCTACTGGCAAGTTTTGTAACAGTATCCCGCCATAAACCATCGAGGCCACAGCCAATACAAGGACAAGAAATCGGTTTTTAAGGGACAAACGAATAATAGCGTTGAGCATACTTCCCCACAGCAAGTTCAAAAGTTGATAAGTTCAAAATTTTAGGACGGAACTATGCTATTGGGGGTCTAAAAACAGAGCTAGAATAGCCCTTTAACGGCAAAGACGCCTGATAAGCTTTTGTGGCAGTCACACTTGTTGGCTGAAAAACGTCAACTGCGACGTTTCCTAAAGACCACAAATCAACGACGAATGACACCAAAGGAGGGTGAGGTTCATCTTTTTTGTGACTATGCTCCTGGTCACCGGAGTGGTGTTGATGGGTATAAGTATTCTCCAAACGGTCACTTGATGACGTAACATGAGGCGTGTTCCAAAGCACAACCTGTCCGACAAGGACGATGGAAAATAGTGCTAGGACAAACCTTTGGAAACTCATAACTGGGTCATATTACGTTTTAAAAAATGATCAAGTCAAACGACTAGGCCACCGGTCACCACTACAATGCGTCAAGCGCAATCCGTCTTCGTTAATGAACAAAGACGTTCACTAAAAAGAAAATGACTACCGAGTAGACGAAAAACATCATGTATTGCTGTCCAGAAACCATCCATGTCCCCCAAAATCAACGGTCGAATGACCTAACCCTCTTTTATTGAACCAACCCTAGTCAGATTGGTCAATGAAAAGCCCAAGCTTTTCAATAGCCTAGACCGGTCACCNAATGTTCCGGTGTGATCATCCAAAACCCGAACTAGACGAAAGNCCAAGTGAGCTTTNATGGAAGACTCAAAACTGTAACTGATGTTCAAAAAGACGGATCTATTCCGAAAGAATATGTCCCACTAAATCGTAGTCATGGGCATCAGTGATTTCGACCATAACGATGTCACCAACAGAGGCTTCACCGTCGTTAATATAAATCACACCATCGATTTCAGGAGCTTGCTGACTGGTGCGACCGACTAACAACAGCTCGGTCTCTTCACTATAGCCTTCAACNACCACTTCNATCTGTCGACCGATCATGGCTTCATGCTTTTCGCGCGAAATTTCCTGCTGCAAAGACATCACGGCATCATAGCGACGCTCTTTGGTGTCCTCATCAATTTGATCGTCCATGGTACCGGCTTTGGTATTTTCTTCGATCGAGTATTTAAAACACCCAACGCGCTCAAAGCGGTATTCTTCGATGAACTCCATGAGTTCTTGAAACTCGTCCTCGGTTTCGCCCGGAAAGCCCACGATAAACTGAGTTCGAATCACCGCATCGGGAATTTCTTTTCGAATCAATTCGACCGCGTCCACGATCTGCTGTTTTTTCATGCGGCGGTTCATGCGCTTAAGCACGTCATCGTTGATATGCTGTAGCGGCATATCAAAATAGGGAACCAGATTTTTATGGGACTTCATGAGATCAATCAGCTTTTGATCGACACCGTCCGGATAAAGATACAGCACCCGAATCCATTGGGCCCCGGATTCTTCAGCCAAGGCCTTTAGNAGCTCATAGGAGTCCGCAGTGACTTCGGGGTCTTTNCGGCGCAGATCCCAGCCATAATCAGTAAAATCATGTGAAATCACAATCAGCTCTTTCACGCCACCTGCCACCAATAGCTTGGCTTCACTAACAACGCTTGCGACCTGACGTGATTGAAGGTTTCCACGAATATGAGGAATGGCACAAAAAGCACAGCGTTTTTTGCAGCCCTCAGAGATTTTCAAATAGGCCCGGTGACGAGGCTGGGTATTGATCCTCGGTGTNTCGTCTTCTTGTAAAAAGGTCGGCAAATGATAGTGCGCCTTCTCGCCGGTCTTTTCGCGCAACAGCCCTGCGATATTTTGAAACTCACCCGAGCCTACAAATAAATCGGCCTCAGGTAGACCCTCCACAAGATCGTCTTTATATCTTTGCGTCAGGCAGCCCGCGACAACCAAATTTTCTAACCCACCGGCGGTTTTTAGCTCGGACAGTTCTAAGATTTTAGAAATGGATTCCTGACGGGAATCTTCGATAAAGCTACAGGTGTTTACAATCACCGTATCGGCCCCATCCGCTTGATCGGTGATTTCATAACCGTCTTTAACAAGGGACCCCAACATCATTTCCGTGTCGACTAAGTTTTTAGGACAGCCCAGGCTGACAAAATGGACTTTCTTTTTCGCAGAGGTGGTTGGGGTTGAAGGGTTGTTCAAAAGAACCTCACAGGGTTTTTACTTCAGCCCCCTTTGGTACTTTGAACTTAAAGAGGCTGGATTTGGTTTTAGCCGACCAATCGAACTTTCCGAACTCAAACACCACATCGTTTTCGATGTCGTCCAAATAGGAAAAGCGCAGGATCTCGCCGGACGCATTCAGTGTGACGCGCATTTCAGTCACACCCGAAAACTCCTTAGGCTTTTGAGGTTTTAACACGAACAGGCGGCCCTTGGATTTCTCGGTATCTATATGAATTTTTTGCCATATATTGTCCTCTCCTAGGAATACCGCTAGGGGGCTTTGTACTTTTTTCAAGTTCTGTCCAGAAACTNTCAGCACCTGCCAGGACTCTCCTTCAAAGCCAATGACCTTCTGAGCATGCCATAGGGTTTTGCCATCNAANACCACAGTGGCCTCCTCAGGCTTTTCCACGTCCATTCTCAAGCGCCCCTTGGACAAACGAAGCACACCCGAGGTTTTGGATCCAAACCCCAAGGCCTCATTGGTTTTTTCTTTTTTAAAGTCGACCTTCACCCGAGGAGCTGTGCGCAACTTTTTGACAGCNTCTTTTAAAGNGCNAAGAGGTTCGNNGGCACCNCCAGCCCACANGGGAAGGCACAATAAGATCGATAAAACATAAGCCGATAAACGCATTTTAGTCTCCGGTTTTAAAACCCATTCAGAGAACCACCCTTTGGCCGATAGAACAAGGTCGTTGCATAGATCTGACGGGAATCCACCCCAAGATCTAACAGGCAACGACGCGCGGCCATCANGGTCGCACCCGTCGTCACCATATCATCTACCAAAACATACCCGCCCGCCTTTGGAAGCCCTTCCCTTAGTTGAAGCTTCAACTGCTGGCGCTTAAACAGACTTTTGTATTTTTGNCTACGGCCTGGACGGCCAAAAACATCCGAGACCGGCCACCCGACCTGGCCTCCCAAATCTTTTGCCAAAGCCCAAGCGTGCTGACGTCCGGACGAACTGGGCAAGGGCANTAGCCTTAGATCGTGAAGGCTAAGTCGTCGATACAACTGGGCCCCAAAGGGATCCGTGATGCGGTAGAAACTGGCCGGGGGATGCCCCTTGAATACATCGATCAGCTGTCGAAACAAGGCCTGTTCATTGAAGTAAGGCCACCAATAGTAAGCCCCAAAATGTTCCTGCAACTGGACCCAGCGCAAGGCCCCGGCCGCCTGAACCTGAAAGCAGCAACTGGAACAATAAGGAACCCCGCTTCGGGTTGGACGATGGCAGCCCGCGCAGGCTTGAACATAGGGTCTGAATTTCTCGACAAAAGACATGATCCTGATTCAATGCAAGACCCCGCCCGCGCTGTACTAGCCCTNACTTTCAACTGACTGCACCCAGGGCCGGCCACCGGAAGCTTTCAGTTTAAATTCGATTTCAATTTGGATATCCTAGGATCTATGCGGTCATTCTATTTTGCGATTTGTGCTTTCAGTTTGTTCTTTCACAGCAACGCCTTTGCTGACATCCGGGCGATTTTTACGGTGGAGCAAAAACTTATAAACACCAAAACTCGGCTTGTGATTTACTATTCAAAAGACGCCCTTCGCACCGAAACCTCATCCCAAGGAATGCCCAGAACCATTTCCATCGTCGAGCACAAATCCGGGCAAACCTATGTGTTGGACCCAGAACGAAAAATCGCATCTTTAATTCCACCGCANCTTGCTGGCACTCAAGCCGAAGCAAAAGTGGCTCCCAACCAGCGCTTTCAGCTATCACAAAAAAATGCGCCACTGGGTCGATTNAAAGCCGACCGCTACACCGCCTTTGAAGGAAACAAACGACTGGCCGACTACTACTTCGTGCCACTAAAGACTTTAGGTATTTCAACCAAAGAAGCTGCTGCACTGGACATCTCGGCCTTCCAAGCCCTGCCGACGGCTCGGCTACCAAAGGCGCAGCTNGATCGCTTTAAGCAGTCCTTTCCAATGCGCATTCAGGTCTATGAAGGCAAACAGGTGATTACAGAAGTGAAAGTCACCTCGATTAAGCAAGTGGCCTCGGCCCCGGCCCGATACAAACCACCCAAGAACTACAAGGTCACCGACCTTTCCATCTTCGGAACCGAGGCCCTCCCCACCGACAACCGTTAATTGCTGCGCAGCAACACCNCTCANNTCAGTTAAGTNACTNTTCTTGTGTGTTTTACCGNCTTTTTAAACCCATTTTGGTGC
This sequence comes from Pseudobdellovibrionaceae bacterium, assembly GCA_002686065.1. Lineage (GTDB taxonomy): Bacteria > Bdellovibrionota > Bdellovibrionia > Bdellovibrionales > UBA1609. The sequence goes on from NYZX01000008.1 coordinate 28,358, forward strand.
TAAATCGTCAAATTTTCCTGACCGGATCATTAGTCAAACTGATTCAAATCACTTAAATAGAATAATTTTATTTCCTCCATCCATTCCAGCTAAAACAAGNTCATAGCACAGCCACTTTCATTGGGGGGAAACCATGAAAACACNNACAGCACTGGCACTTTTGTTTTTTGCATTTACACAGCCCACTTTGGCCGACACNGTACTTGAAGCCAAATTCAACGTCGAACTCCGCCACGGAGTGATCCAGAACGTNAAAACGGTCACATTAACNGAAGAGTTNCTAGAGCCCGAGCTACCCAACAAACCCNTGGGCGAGTGGCGCCGNGCTCTTCACCTAGATGAATGGGGCCTTAACTTGATTCAAGAGATGTACGACCGCGACGAATGCAACAGTGAAATCATCACCTACCGTGCCGAGGCCATTGATGGCTATGTACGAACTCAGGGCTTAACCGTGACTCTGATCGACCACAGTCGACGAACGTGCAAAGACGTCGTCGCTGGAGAACTTGAGATCTTTGTCGATCAGAAAAACGTGATGGGATTTGTCGTTGGCAGCCTTCACGCTGTTGGAAATATTTAAAGCGCCCCGACCTTTTTTGCCCAGCGGGCGGTGAACAGACTAAGCCCGCTGGAATAATCAATGATCTGCCCAGACCCATCAACCATCGCCATNGTTGGAGTCATCATGATCTGAAACTCTTTCCTCACCAACCCTGAAGAATCCCAAACAACCCTAAAAGGTAATTGCTCGCGTGTTTGGTAATNCAAAATATCCTGTTTNGATTCATCCAAACTGATNGCGACCACTTTGTCGGCGGACATCTCGCCAGATTCGACAAGCANTTTAAAACTCGCCAATTGGCGGTGACAGGGCCCACACCAAGTCGCCCAAAACACATAGATCTTTGGANCATCTTGGGGCACATCGACCACCTGACCATCAAGGCCCTGGGNGGTCATGATCTTCGGCCGAACCCCCGTCATTTCAACGGAATTCAGCCAGGCTGGNCCCTGCTGAACCAAAACCCAGATAACCCCAACTGCCAACAGTAAGTCCCAAACCGACGGGCGCCACTTAGGGGGTCTATCTGTCTGTTCTGAATTTAAAGGGGCTTCCGCCATAGATCTTCGTCCTTGGGGCTCCATCTGTGGACCCCTCGACTAGAATACGAAAGCTTTAACCATTTTGTGAGATCGCGTCTTGAGAAAGAAAGATTCACGCCCAAGGCCTATAAACGCCCTTGAGCCGCCGCTTGCTTTTGGTCCCTCGAGTTGGCCCGGACCCGAATGGCACGGTTGGCTTTAAAGCGCTGCTCGATGGCGCGCTTTTTTCCTTGNAGCAAATAATACCAGTTCGCAAAATCGGCCGTGATACTGCTGATCGGATAGCGCCAGGTCGCAGGGTTATTTCGCTCGACTTTCAAGTGACCAATCCACGACGGCACATAGTGAAGAGGCATCCCTAGCAACCATAATGGATTCAGCGTAGCCACAGCCGTGACAAAAAAGCCCGTCGCTATGGCATCACCTAGAAAATGAAGGTTTTTGGTCGCCTCTTCCGTGTGTTGCTGAAGATGAAACGGGTAGAATTCTTTGAAATTATTCAACCGAACAATATGTCCGGTCCGAGTTGCCACTCGTCCAATAAAGCTAAGGTCCACCGTTTCTTGCTCGTCTCTGATCTTGCGTTGAACAGACGGCGGAAGTTTTAATCGAACAGCCGAAACACGATTCGGGTAGATCACATGAAGAAGTCCTCGATCCATTTGAGGCACCAATCGAATCGCCTTATCAAGCGTCATCAGGGTCTGGGCATGGCCGGTTTTCAATGAGACCTTCACCAGGTGTCTTGTCGAATCTCCAGCCAGGACATAAGCGCTTGAGCCTAGAACAACATAGTCCTGAATGTGCTTTGAAGGCTCTTGCCAAACAGCGACCCAGTGTGGACGTTTCACATATAANCGTCCCTTGGTGTCAGCAAAACTGATCTCATCTTTGAAGCGAGCCAAACGAGTAACCGGTGCAGNACTGCCTGGCAGGNCAAGGCGAACAGATTCGTTGGTGACCAAGTCATATTCAAAGATGCTCTGATTCGACAGTGAATAGATACTATCCGGAGTGTAAACCGACTGGTCGACGGCGGAACCGACTTTACCAGCCGGAAGGCTCACCATGACGTTTTCGTCGCGAGACGCATCGAAGACAACATGCTCGCTGGCGGTCGTGACGATGTAACGATCTCGTACCGCAATTAAAGTGCTATCTTCCATACTAGCTAATCGCTGAACCATAGCTGNCACATCCTGATACTGATCACTTCCATGAAAGTAAGCCGTACCATTCACACCGAACGCAAGATGACCACCCTTCGCATCCACCCAACGAATGGCCTCTGGGCCCATTTGTAAAACATCGCGACCACCCCAGAACGACGTCTCTGTATCCAAGCTAAACTCGACCTCTTCTTGGGGTAATTCAGCTTGAAAAAGATCAAAGCAACGTGCCGCCTGATGGCGAGCATGAGCCATAAGGGGTTGGGCCAATAGGGCCGTCATAAAAAGTAGCCTGAAAACATGGGGGGAGTTCGTCAAAGTGCCGCCTTTTGCAGATTTCACCTAAAACTTACTGGCCAATTTAGTCAAAAACACGAAGCTCAATCTGAAATGTTTCTACCTGATGATGAAAGTTCGTCGCCCGCAACTTTAAAGAGGCATACCCTTTTTCACGGCTGTCTATTTTGTGGATACCACTAAGTTGATCTTGGCGAATAGAACGGGTTTTAACTATTCGTTATGGTAAGGAAGACCCTTCCAGATACTGAAGGCGCGGTAAAGCTGCTCTAGGGCCATCAGCTGGGCGACATGATGGTTCATGGTCAAGTTTGATAGGCTGATTCGAAGGTTCGCCTTGGCTTTCAGCGCATCAGAAAAACCAAAGGCCCCGCCAATGACAAACACAAACTTCGATGCAGCCCCTTCGAATTCAGACACCAGTTTTTGGCTCAGTTCGACCGAGGACTTCGGTTTCCAAGCTTTTTCATCAAACAATATGAGCCGCTCTTTTCCCGAAAGCTTTTTTAAAATCAGTTCGCTTTCCACTTCGGATTTTTGAGCCTGTTGCCCACGCGCCAGGTTCGGCGACTTTAATGCGACCAATTCAAATTTGGCAAACCCCTGAAGCTTTTTGGTATAAACCTGTTGAGCCTCGGTCAGCCAAGGCTCTTTCGAGGTCTGTAAATACCAAAGCCCTAGGTCCATGGCATTTTAAGTGGCTTGGCTTCTTGCCAAAGCCCTTCAAGATTGTACTTCGCACGAACGTAGTCATAAAATACATGAACAAGAAGACTGCCGTAATCGATGACGACCCAATCGCTATTTCCCTTACCTTCAACCCCAAAAGGCGAAAGACCAAACTCGGCCTTAACATCCATAACCATGTTTTCAGCTAAAGACGAGGCATGCTTCATACTGGTCCCCGAAGCCACCAAGGCATATTCCGTCGGAAGTTCTAAACCACGAAGATCAAACCCCATGACGTTTAAAGCCTTCTTATCATCCAGACGAGTCGCGCAGAACTTGGCCAAGTCCTCATAGTTGGTCACTTTCGGCGCAGAGATGTGAAACAAATCCCGCTCACGAATGTAGTCCTCAACCATCGGCGGCAAATAGCGAGCCACCGACTGACCCGTTCGAAGTTTTTTTCGAATATCTGACGAGGACACATCAATATCTTCAAGACGAATAAAATGGATATGCTTACCCGTGGATAGCATCACAAAATCGCGGTCAATGGCATCAACAAAGGGTTGTAGGCCTTCGGCATATTGCTCTTTCACACGTGGCAAACGATGACCCGGACGGGATGTCACAACCAAGTGAACGGCCGACAAAATATCTTCAAACTGCTTCCAACGATCAAATTGCTCGAACTGATCCGCACCAATAACCAAATATAGATCATCCTCTGGATACAGCTTCTGCATCTCTTTAACGGTTTCCACCGTGTAGCTGTCACTGGGTCGATTCAATTCGAAATCGCTGACTTCGATATATTCCTGGTCTTCATCAAAACCCAAACGGAGCATTTCAAGACGCTGTTGCGGAGACACATCAAGACCTGTGTCTTCTTTTAAAGGACTTTTAAAAGCCGGAACCACAACCACGCGGTCTAGGCTCAAGCGGTCTTTGACCGTTTCAATGGCATTGATATGACCAATATGGGGCGGGTTAAAAGTTCCGCCGAATAACGCGCGTTTTATACCAGTTTGATTCATATAGGCTCCTCTTCGGATTCCCCAGGCAACTGCTTAAGGACCAATTCTGAAAGGCGACGAATCAATTCGTCCAAATTATACCCGGTCACGGCCGAAATAATTAAGGGCGCTAAGCCCATATCTTCAAAGGCTTCCTTGAGCTCTTCGACTTTTTCAGCACTTAGGGTGTCGGATTTATTAATGACTAAAATTTGCGTGCGACGAGATAGCGGCATATAGCCTTCTCGGTCCGCACTGTTTTTATCATGCCCTGCCAACTCGGCATTGATTGCAATATAATCCTCGATCGGGTCACGACCGGTGAACTCACTGCCGTCCACAACATGAACAAAGGCCTTCGTTCTTTCGATATGACGTAAAAACTGTGTTCCCAGTCCAACGCCCTCATGAGCCCCTGGTACCAAGCCCGGGATATCGGCAATCACAAAAGAAGCCCCTTCTTCAATTTTTACGACCCCTAAATTAGGCGTCAAAGTGGTAAAGGGATAATCAGCAATCTTGGGTTTTGCGGCCGATAACCGGGAAATCAGCGTGGATTTCCCGGCATTGGGAAATCCCAACAGACCGACATCCGCGATCAGCTTCAGTTCTAAAACAACCTCACGGCGTTCGCCCGGCAGACCCTTTTGGGCAATCTGTGGGGCCTGATGCACGCTGGATTTATAAAAGCAGTTTCCCTTACCGCCCAGGCCGCCTTCCATCATAATCACGCGCTCGGTGTCGCTCATATCAGCTAGAAGATCACCACCAACCTCGCGCACGATGGTCCCGCGCGGAACCTTCAAAACCATATCCTCGCCATCACAACCGGTTCGATTTTGACCTTCACCAGGCAAGCCGTTGCCTGCGATATACTTTTTATTCATTCTAAAATCGATCAATGAATTCAAATGATCATCGACCTCAAACACCAAATGGCCACCGCGACCTCCGTCGCCACCATCGGGTCCACCACGAGGGACATGGGTTTCACGCCGAAAGCTGACACAACCCGGGCCACCGTTACCACTGCCAATGACTATTTTTACTTCATCGATAAACTTCATGTCTTCTTAGCGGCTTCATGCCGCCACCTTTTNTTCCATTCCAACTTGTCTGGGCCTGCTTCAACCCAAAAAAAAGCCCCTGTGTTCAACACAAGGGCGATTTTATTCGTATCCTTAAAGTTCCTAAATCCAGAACCTGCAATTAAGCAGACTTCGGATAGACACTCACTTTAAGTCGTTTCTTATCAACGCGCTCGAATTTAACTTCGCCGTCGATCAAAGAGAAGATCGTGAAATCACGACCCAACTTAACGTTGTTACCAACATGAAACTTCGTTCCACGTTGACGAACAATAATCATTCCTGGCTTCACAGTTTGTCCACCAAATCGCTTAACACCTAAGCGTTTACTTTGTGAATCGCGTCCGTTCTTCGTACTACCCGCGGCCTTCTTCGATGCCATGACTATCTCCTAATTAAACTTCAAAAACTTATGACTTTTTCTTCGTTGTCTTTTTAGCAGCCGCTTTTTTCGTGGTCTTCTTAGCTGCCGTCTTCTTCTTCGCTACTTTTTTCTTAGCCGTCTTTTTAGCGACTTTCTTCTTCACCGCTTTTTTAGCCGCTTTCTTCTTTGTTGTCGCTTTCTTGCGCTCAACTGTAGAAGCTTGCTTCTTTTCAGTGGCTTTTTCTTTGCGGGTCGCTAAGCGCTCAGCTTCGCGAGCCTCAAGTAGGGCCAATCGCTTTTCAGGATCAAAAACTTTAGCATCTGCATCGGCAGAAACAGTTTCACCATCCGGAGTCGAGATCGACTTAACAAATAGTTCAGTAAACAACTGACGATGACCTTGCATCTTGCGGTAGCCCTGACGACGTTTCTTTTTGAAAACGATCACCTTTGGTGCTTTCGCTTGGTTTGTTACAACCACGCGAACTTTCGCATTATCAACGGTCGGCTCACCAATGAAGGTCTTGTCTCCACCAACAACCAAAACGTCAGTTAAATCAAATTCTTCGCCTAGGTCCTTCGATAGTTTTTCTACACGGACCGTTTCGCCGGCTTGCACGCGATATTGTTTACCGCCGGTTTTTACGATGGCATACATTCTTGTAACCTCCACAGAAGCTCGTAAGCCAACAATAACTGCCACGCCGCAACAGCCTTGTCAATCAAAGCGGCCTAATAATTGCGTAATATCTCAACACTTTAGCCGGCCTCGTTCAGATCCAACTGAGCCCTATTTCAGCACCCATCAGGCCCCAACCGGATAGCCAATTCTGGTGCGCTAATCCCGGCCACACCTTGATCATATTGTAGAATTCACAAGCCCACCATATCTTCGCCGGTAGAAATTTCAATCGCGAATAACGCCCTTCGTTAGGTGACTTGAGCTTGGTAAACACCCGAAATCGGGGGGAAAGATGTCTAGATACTGGACAGTCGGGGGACTGAATCTACTTGTCTTATTAATAGGTTTAACCGGGTTTTCACCAGACGGCTTCGGTGGAAACAAATTTCGCTATCTTGGACACTCTGGCCAGAGCATTTCCCTGCCGACAGACCTTTTTGTTTATTTAGCCTATGACCTTGAAACCCAAAAAATGCATTACGGCTATGCCGCTGACCAAGTTCACCCCGACCGACTTCCCGCTGGGGAGGTAAATGCCCTTCGAAACGGGGGACATGTCGCCTTGGCACTTAAAGCGCTTCAAATTAAAGATGCCAGCACCTATGGGTCCCTATATCCCCACGGAAAAGGACGTATTGTCGGCGGAGGAATCATACGGACCGCGGAAGGCACCTTGCTGATCCANCCGATGATGTCCTTAAAAGCCGCCGGCGCCGTTTTGAACAATAGCTATATCAACGGCCGACTTCCACAGACGAACCATGGCTGGAGATCAATGATCCCTGAAGTCTACGCTCGAGCCTTTTTCGAGCAACTGATCCAGGACCTAGATGCCCCCTTTGAATTGGACCACAGTTTTGACAACCAAGGGCTTTACCGCATCAACACCACCAAACATCGCCCGGGACTTGAAAGCACGGTGTTTCATTCCAGCTACTGGCTCAGTCGAGTTCTTGCAGACCTCAATCAACACTACTACGACATTCCCCTTCCCGACGACTTTGCAGAGTCAGCNNTGAAAAAGGGAAANATGACAACCAACTACAATGCTGACCTGATTGCCGCCCATCTTTTACAGCCAGGAAATGAGTCGCAGCTGAAAAGTCTGCTAGTTGAAAGATATTGGGGCCTACTGGGGCCGGACACCCGCCTGTCAGAAGAAACCCGAGCCAAGATTTTAGCCCACCTGATCGACCTGGAACCACAACACCCCTTGATCAAAAAAGCGATTACAAACAATTTGGACGGGCTGATCAACGGAAGCTTGGCCGCGCAAATACTAGCCAGCGAAATGGACCGCGACTTAAAACTTTATTTTTTGACAAAGACCTTTAAAAAACAACCCAACCGCGTCGTTGTCGAGTTTTTCAAACACCTACTTCAGTACCATCCATCAAACAGCATCGTGAATGAATTTCTAAGTGACAACTGGAAGGCTTTTTCAAAGCTTGCGAAATCCGTATTGAAATCGGGAGACAAAGTGCGTCGCCGCCGGCTTTACGAAGAACTTGCCGCGGTCCTGCCCGCCCCGTTTAACCCGGAAGACTTCCTGCCCGATCGCCTCGTCGATGTCCAACTGCGGCTGCCACAGGGGGCCTGGGTCGAATTACCCAATCACTGCCGAGGCGTGTTTCAGTAAAAACCTGGTCGGACTTAGATAAACTCGATCTCATATTGTTCGCGGTGAAAGCCGGGCTCTACTTTAAAAATGATATTTTGGCCCATCGACGTTTCAACATGCTCGAGGTTTTCGTGGTCAACCTCGTAGATCCAATCCGCCACATCCTGATGACATTTAACTACGACCGACTTCACCTTAGGGCGCGGCGATGGCTCGCGCTCAAGGGCACGGAAAATCTCGTTGGCGACCGTCATTTTTGATCGAATATAGCCTTTGCCTTCGCAGTAGGGACAGGGGTCACACAAAGTCGATACCAGGCTGGGCCGAATGCGCTTTCGAGTCATTTCAACCAGCCCCAAGGGACTCATCGATGTCACCGCCGTGCGTGCCCGGTCTTTTGCAAGCTCTTCTTCCAAAGCTCCTACGACCTTTTCTTGGTGAGCCTCTTTTTCCATGTCGATAAAATCAATAATGATGATTCCGCCGCAATTGCGGATGCGCAACTGGTGGGCGATTTCTTTAGCGGCTTCCAGGTTGGTTTTTAAAATCGTATCTTCCAGATCTTTTTTTCCAACATACTTTCCGGTGTTCACATCAATGGCTACAAAGGCTTCGGCCTCATCGATGACAATATATCCACCAGACTTCAGCCAGATCTTACGCCCCAATGATCGCGAGATTTCAAGGTCAATGTCGTAGATATCAAACAAGGGTTGAGGGGATTCGTACAGCTCGACCTTCTTTTTAAATTTCGGCATGAACTGACTGACAAAGCCCGACACTTTTTTGTGAACCTCGATGTCATCGACGATCACTTTTTCAACGTCTTCAGTTAGCAGGTCTCGGAGAGCCCGCAGCTCGACATCCAGGTCCGAATAAACCAGTCCCGGCTTTTTTCGACGATCGTAGCTTTTTTGGATTTCTTTCCAAATGCGATTCAGAAAATCAAGGTCCGCTTGCACCTGCGTCTCGGTCGACCCCTCGGCGGCGGTTCGCATAATCCCGCCGTGACCAGGGCTAAGCTTTTCGAATAGAGTTTGCAAACGATTCCGCTCGTCTTCACTTTCGATACGACGAGATATACCGACATGCTGAACGGTGGGCATCAACACCAGTGTTCGACCCGGCAACGTGATATGAGTCGTGATCCGAGCCCCCTTGGTTCCCAAAGGGTCTTTTGCCACCTGAACCATAATGCTTTGGCCTTTTTCCAGAAGATCTTGGATCTTTGGATCGTCAGGCTTTCTTTCGACGCCTTCGGTCTCTTCGGCCACATCGATGATCTCTGCTTCGACCTCTTCCACCTCATCAACAACGATGCCGGTTTCATCATCGATATTGGTCCTCACATCGCCGACATATAAAAAGGCCGCCCGATCTAAACCAATATCCACAAAGGCGGCCTGCATTCCGGGAAGCACTCGGATGACCTTTCCTTTAAACACACTTCCTACCAAAGTCGGGGAGGCTTTGCGCTCGACCTTCAAATCAGCAAGCTCCCCGTCCTGGACATAGGCCACACGGGTCTGGTTTGGCCTTACGTTGATCAAGATTTCAATGTTCATAACAGACCTTCGATGAGCTTATAGGATAAACTACCTATATCGACTCAATCATCCTCTAAAAGACGCCGATTGGGAAGAAGAAGGCGAAAAGGAGTCCGCTAACGATGGCACAAATTGATGAACTTTTCAAAGTGATGGTCGCTCAAAGCGCCTCGGATTTGCACCTTAGTGCTGGCTCTTCCCCCTTTCTTCGCATTCATGGATCCATGGTCAAATTGGATCACAAGCCCTTGGACAATAAAGGGGTTCAGGCCCTCGTTTTTGAAATTCTTTCTGATAAACAAAAAAGAACCTTTATTGAAAACTGGGAACTGGATACCAGTTACGCCATCAAAGGTTTGGGACGCTTCCGTGTAAACGTCTTTATGCAACGTCGTGGGATGGGCGCGGTTTTTCGTGTGATCCCAACCGAGCTCAAGTCCATGGAAGAACTAGGCCTTCCCAAGCAGCTTTATCAACTGATTGATGTGCCACGTGGATTGATTCTTGTCACCGGCCCGACCGGTTCGGGTAAGTCGACCACTTTGGCTGCCATGATTCACACAATCAATCAGACCAAAAAAGAACATATCATGACCATCGAAGACCCGATTGAATTTGTGCACGAAAACCAGATGTCTTTGGTCAATCAGCGCGAGGTCAACAGTCATACAAAGTCCTTTGCCAAGGCCCTTAAGGCCGCCCTGCGGGAAGATCCGGATATTATTTTAGTGGGTGAGATGCGGGACTTGGAAACCATTTCCCTTGCGATGACCGCCGCTGAAACCGGTCACTTAGTTTTTGGAACACTTCATACCAACAGTGCCGCAAAAACCGTCGACCGGATTATCGACGTTTTCCCCGACACTCAACAGGCGCAGGTTCGTGTGATGTTGGCTGAAAGTTTACGTGGTGTGGTCGCCCAGACACTTTTCCCAAGACACGACAAGCCCGGCCGTGTTGCCGGCATTGAAGTTTTAATGAACACCAGTGCCATCAGTAACCTGATTCGTGAAGGAAAGACCTATCAAATTCCTTCGGCCATGCAGACCGGATCGAAGCTGGGAATGATCACCTTTGAACAATCCCTTGGAAAGCTGGTTCGCGAAGGCAAACTGGATCAAACCATTGCTGACAACTTCTTGGGCCGTAAGAAAGCTGACGACGATGACGATGCCCCTTCGGAGGAAGGAAATGTGTCGAATATTGGTCAAAAGCAACGCCCTGGCGCCAACCCAGCCGCTGGCGGAAACGCGCCGGTCCGCGGTGGTGCGGCTGCGTCTGAAGGCGGTGGCGGCATTCGAATCTATAACGATGACAATGATTCTGCGGCTAAAAAAGTGGGAAGCTTTTTTAAACGCGGCGGAAAGTAATTCGTTTATCCCTGATTACGAGCTTCGCTTAGAAGCTCCAATTCCAACCCAGCTTTAAAGCATCTTGTTGGCTTATGGCTTGCTGAAAGCGAGACTCGCCCGCTAGCTGTAGTTCTGGCTCGACAGGTGGGGCATCAACATAACTGCGTGTTGCAGCCTGATAGGTGGTGTAGCTCACCCCAATGATAATCCCAATTGCAAAACCCACCCCGATGTTTTCAAGTCGATCTTGAGGGCGTCCGTAAAAGCTCAAGGTGCTAAGACCCAAGACTCCGCCACCAAGGCCGGCGAAAATAATGGTCGATAGTTGCTGCTTGGTCGATGGGGTCGACGAGATGCTTTGAGCCTGGCTGACTGGACCAAAGGCGGTCATACAAACAAATACCGCGATCGCAAAAATATTCAGCCTTGTTGCCATGGAGCCTCCCCCGTCTGTTCCACAGTAAAAGTATCCACTTCAATCACAGACTTGTCCACATCACAGCGTTCAACCGACTCCACCACCGCCAGTTCTGGCCCATGGGAGATATAACGATCTAATCGCGTCAANGCCGGCTCATCACCACAAACCAGGGCCTCCACACGACCGTCCTCTAGGTTTCTAACCCATCCGATCACGCCCATCTGTGTAGCCTTTTTCTTGGTGTAATTTCTAAACCCAACACCTTGAACCCGACCTGAAATAAGGTAATGCCTTGCTAATGAACTCAAAAAAGGACTCCTAAGACAGTTTTTAGAAGTGTAAGCTTAACCCTCCCAAAAGGAAATGAGCATGTCTTTAAATGAATACATTGATCACACGCTTTTAAAACCGGAAGCCTGTGAAGCGGACTTTCAAAAACTTTGCAGCGAAGCCCTTGAGCATCAATTTGCCGCCGTTTGTGTGCCGAGCTCATGGTTAAGTTACTGCAAAAAACTGCTTGGAAGCTCGAATGTGAAACTATGCACAGTGGTTGGTTTCCCCGGCGGCTATAATGCCTCTTCAGCAAAGGCTTTTGAGGCAAAAGTGGCCAGTGACCTTGGCGCCCATGAAATCGACATGGTTATCAACGTGGGCTTTATAAAATCCTCGCANTGGCCGCAGGTCTTAGAGGACATCAAAAGTGTGCGCCAAGCCTGTTCGGGTAAAGTTTTGAAGGTGATTTTAGAGACCGCTTTATTGACGGACGATGAAATTTCNCAAGCCTGCCAGATGGCNATGGATGCCGGAGCGGATTTCGTTAAAACCAGCACGGGGTTTTCCACTCGCGGCGCAAGCCTTGAAGATATTCAGATTATGAAACAAGCTGTGGGGGACCGCCTTGGAATTAAAGCCAGTGGAGGCATCCGCGATGTCGCGGCCGCCAAGGCGATGATTGAAGCCGGAGCCACTCGCTTAGGAACCAGCCAGGGCGTACAAATTATTCAAGGCCTTGATACCGANGGGAGCTATTAATATGTCGATTTTAAAAAATCTTTCTGAAACCACAGATTATCTTCGCTCGCAAACGGATATCAAACCACAAGTGGGTATTACCCTGGGCTCGGGNCTNGCCTCTTTTGTNGATGAAATCGAAGTGGATGTAACCATTCCCTATAAAGACATCCCGCATTTTTCACCGCCGACNGTACAAGGTCATCCGGGCAGTTTGATTTTTGGGCATGTTGGTGGAAAGCCCATCGTGGCTCTTCAAGGACGGATCCATTTTTACGAAGGTCACTCGATGCGGGATGTGGTTTTTCCAACTCGTGTTCTTGGGCTTCTTGGGATCGAAACCTTTATTTTAACCAACGCCGCCGGCGGTCTTGCCGATGGCATCCAGCCTGGCTGNTTTATGATTATCCAAGATCAGATCAATATGACGGGAACCAGTCCATTATTGGGTCCCAACTTAGATGAGCTCGGTCCTCGCTTTCCGGATATGTCGGAAGTCTATGACAAGAACTACCGCAAAATTTTAAAGTCCGTGATGAATGATCTTTCAGTTGATTATTACGAGGGCAATTATCTTGGCGTCACTGGACCGGCCTATGAAACCCCGGCCGAGATTCGCTACTACAAGCAAATCGGGGCTGGTGCCGTTGGAATGAGTACCGTGTCGGAAGCCATCGCAGCCAAGCATATGGGCTTAAAGATTGCTGGCATTAGTTGCGTCACCAACCTGGGCGCAGGATTGTCGGATGAAGTGCTTGATCACAAAGACGTTACAGCCGTTGCAAAAAAAGTCGAAAAGCAATTCTCGGAACTTCTCACCGAATTCATCGCCAGAATCTAAAGCTCCACCAATATTTTCATCCGCCACCCGTGCCTAAGTGACGCGTCACTTAGGCGAGACCGGATGCATCAGTGGCACTAAGGCATTGGGCAAAATGGGTTCGCGTCCCCTTTGACGCCGCTGGTCGTAGTTCAATCATAAGACANCCCAAATGAGCATGGTTTGTTCGGAAACCGGCTCATATTCACGCTCGCGGCAACCCGCCGCAGCAAAAAGAACAAATCGGTTCAGCAAAGGTTGTCTCAGAACGCTCCAACTAGATAACTTGAGAGTCTTACAAGCTCAGTCATCACAGAGCCGGGTTTTGGTTTAGCCGCCGAAGTTCGATGTTGGACTGCGCCTGTGGGAGGTTGGCTCCGGCTTTAGGGAATCTTAATCTCTTTGAAGTTTGGGCTATGTTATGATTTTTACTAAGCTGAGCATACATAACTATGCTCAAAGTGAATGAAGAAACGGGTGCCTCATGTTCGGTCGACATACACATTCGACAACCAGTTTAAAGCTTATCGATAATGAGCTTTCGAAGCACAACCTGAGTCTGGCTCAGGTTTTATCCGAGCTAGATCCACATCAGCGAAAACTAATGGAAAGCAAAACGCGCGTTCCTCTTGAAGTCTTCTTAGAGTTTCAAAACAAGCTTGAGTCCTGCACAAAGGATCCTTTGTTTATGGTGAAGACCATCTCAAAGTTTCCCCGTGGGCATTATAACGCCTTAGAGTTTTTGATTGGTTCTTCTAAAACCTTTGGTAGCGCACTCAAAAACCTCGCTCGTTATGTTGGAGTTATTAACTCGAGCATGGGGATGGAGGCCCATCGAACACAAGATAAATTGATCGGTCAGTTTTTATGGTTGGCGACTCAGATTCCCGAGCCAGCCAACCAAAGTGAGATCTTTTTTTCAGGGGTTATCCACCGAATGAACCTTTGGCTGGATCAACCGGTTTACCCAGAGCGCGTATGTTTTAAGCATGCTCCGCGCGTGGCGATTTCAGAATATGAAACCACCTTTAAGACAACTGTTGAGTTTGGCTGTTTTAAAAACCAATTGGTTTGGCCGGCCGATTTGTATGAGCTCGCCATGCCAAGGCATGACGGCGAGCTGGGAAAGACCCTGCAGTCCCACCTGGATCAGGTGATTTCCGAATCCAGTATTTACGCCGGCATTGCCAAATCGGTGGAAGACGTCGTCATTCGCAATTTGTCCTCGGGTGATGTTCAAGCAAAGATGGTTGCTGAAGAGCTAGGGATTAGTGTTCGGTCGTTAAATAGAAAGTTGAATGCCGAAAACACCAGCTTTCAAAAGATTTTGTCACAGACCCGGCAAGCCATCGCCGAAAAATACTTAGCCGGTACGGGGATGTCGATCGAAGAGATCTCGTTTTTAATTGGCTTTTCCGATCGCCGCAGTTTCGAGCGCGCCTTCCGCCAATGGACCGGACAAACCCCCACCAGCTTCCGGCAATCCGCCGCCGTCTAACCCCCAAAAACCCGTGAATAAGTGATACGTCACTTTCCCGAGACCAGGTGCATTCAACGCAAGCGGTCTCGGGAAAGTGACGTATCACCTATGCGACGAAATGAGTGGTGGTTGGCTGGGCGAAGGTCTAGGGGGATTCGGTTAATTCTTCGAATTCTTTTCATGAAAGATTCGCTTATGGCGTGGATCACGAGATTTCAAGTGGCTTGCTAAAGGGCCCTATTCATAGGGCTTTCCGGCATTTTGTGCCTAGCACTAAGGCGAAAGAAAGCAAACCAGACTAACCCTTCAGACCCCTTCTTGGGATCCTAATAGTGGCGGCCACGGATGGCCATAACCTGAGACACAAAAGGGGAGAAACATGGATGTTTCGCCACGCTTTTTTAAATCTATCATCTTCGCAGCAACCGCACTGACCCTGCTTGGCTGCAACGGTTCCGACCGACCGGGCGAGCAAGTTTTATCGCGAGCCAGCGAGCAGTGCCAACCCGATGCCATTCCTCAACGCTATATCGTGCGGTGGCAAGACGGTTCCACCTCGATCGCCGAAGGTTTTGAGGAAGACGAACTGATCGATGAAGTGATCGAGCCGAACCTTGAAGATATCGAAGCCGTCGAGCCGGACTACCGCGTGCGACTGCAGCCGATGGAAGTCGGCCCCCAAGTGTCCGAATTCAATTTCAGTGCCCAATGGGGACAGGCCAATGCCAAC
>NYZX01000009.1 GCA_002686065.1 Pseudobdellovibrionaceae bacterium
TGGTTATTTCAGTTTTCACTTAGATGCCCAGGTTTTTATTCCGGCGGCGGAGCTTTCAGATTTTGTGCAAAATAATGATTTGGTTGAGGATGCACTTCGACCAGGTCATTTTCAGGTAAAGAAGTGCTTGTCTGAGGGCGCTCATTTTGTCCGTGTAGAGCTGAACGGTCAGACAGGGCAGGGGCATATTCTAGTTTTGACTCCTGATGCTGGAGGCACGAATCCTTGTCGTCCTGAAACCCATTCAGCGATTTAGTCGGGGCTGAATAGTTCGGTTAAAACCCACTTATTTTCGCCTTGTTTGACGTGAACCAGGGTGGCGTTTTCGATGCGGGCCGATTCTAGGCCTAGCATTTCTTGCAGAATCATCCACACGGCCCCGTGTGCAACAATCAATTTGGGGCACGGGTGGCTTAGTGTGGCGTTCATGCCTTGAAGAACGCGGTTTTGAAACTGGGTTCTGGTTTCGCCTTCAGGTGGGTTTTTGCCACTGAAAAAGTCCTCTTTGATCTCTTCAAACGGAACGCCTTCCCATTTTCCGAAATTCCACTCTTTGATGTCTTCTTCGATGAAAGCTTCCAATTTTAGGGCTTCGGCGGCATAGGCGGCGGTGGTTTGTGCGCGAACAAGAGGGCTCGTCACCAAGGCTTGAATAGGTAGTTTGGCTTCTGCCAGAAATCGCCCGACTTGCTCGGCCTGACTATGCCCAAAGGGGCTTAGTTTGACGTCCCACGAGCTGCCAGACATCTGGCGTTTCTCATTGGCGGTGGATTGGGCGTGCCTTAAAAAGTAGAACTCTTTTAACTTAATAGCCACCGGCGGCTCCTTCGGCACGGGAATCAAAGGCCCCTTGGAGGCGGCCGTTTTGTGCGCCAACGGCGTAGACCCGAGCCATCCATCCGGGCTCGATATTATGGCCGCGCTTTTTTAGCTCGTTTAAAGTTTCGGGGGCAAAGCGGTTGCCATCGATAATGACTTTGTCCGGTAAGAACTGGTGGTGAACTCGGCGTGCCTGAATGGCTGAATCAATATCTTGGCCGCGGACCAGGTAGCGATAAAGGGCATGAAATACACCCGTGATAATGCGTGGGCCGCCAGGGGCTCCCAGGGACAAAACAATCTTGCCGTCTTTTTCAATCAGGGTTGGGCTCATTGAGCTAAGGGGCCGTTTTCCGGCGACCACTTCATTGCCTTGCCCTTGTATCAGGCCAAACATATTGGCTTCACCGGGGCGAGTGGTGAAATCATCCATTTCGTTGTTCAAAGAAATGCGATACTTGTCGGTCACCACGGCCGACCCAAACCCACCATTTAAAGTGACCGTCGACGAAAAAGCTTCGCCCTGATCGTTGATCACACTAAAGTGGGTTGTTTCATTTGATTCGTTAAATGTTTTTTCCTTTAAAGGCTTCAGTTGAATGGCTTTTTTTCGTTTTAATCCTTTTACCATGGGATCTAGATAGGCATCAGATAATAGCTTATCGATGGGGTTTTTATGAAAGTCGGGGTCTCCAAGTAGGCTTCGCCCCCGGAAGGCAAGCTTTAAGACTTCGATCAGATAGTGAAATTCGTTAGCGCTAAGGCTTTCGGTGTTTTCAAGTTTGGCTTTTTCAACCAGCCGAAGGGCCGCTGCGATCACGACGCCACCACTGGACGGAGGCGGCATCATATAGGCTTTATGTCCCTTAAAGTCGGTGGTAAGTGGTTCAAGCCAGCGCACTTTATAGCTTTTTAGGTCTTTCATGGTGATGACACCGCCGCGCTTTTTCAGGCTTTTAACCAAGTCTTTTCCGATGCGGCCTTCATAAAAATCACTGGCGCCATAACTTCGGATGCGCTTTAGGGCCTTTGCTAGCTCGGGCTGTTTCATCAGCTCGCCCGGGGCATAAGAGGCTTCATTTTTTTTGAAAAAGGTTTTCGTTCCGATGGCATCAAAGCGTGGTTTTTGTCGTTCGGTCCGGTCGACCCAAGCGCCAAATAAAGGAAATCCATCTTCGGCGGCATCAATGGCGGGTTGAATGACCTTTTTCCATTTTAGCTTTCCGTACTGACTGTGTAGTTCCCACCAACCGGCCAGCATTCCAGGCACAGCAACGGCCTTTGCTCCGGTGCGCGAGGCATCGTTTTGGCTTTGTTCAAGATAGAACTTGGGGTGGGTAGCCTTGGGTGCCACTTCACGGAAATCCAATACACGAACCGGATCTTTTCCCTGTTTGAACATGGCAAACCCGCCGCCGCCAAGGCTGGCGTTAAAGGGGTTGGTCACGGCTAGGGTCAGCCCCACGGCCACAGACACATCAATCAGGTTTCCGCCTTTGCGTGCGATTTCAAGGCCGGCATCGACCGCTGTTTGATTGGCCGCCGAAATCATAATTTTAGAGCTTTCAACGGGACGGGCCTCAGCCACAAACCCTGTTAGAAGAACAAAGACGGCAATCATATAAGATAGATTCATTACAGGGATCCTTTTCAAAACGGGGTCAGCTTGATGTGATTTGTTTAGCCTGATCGGGCCACCTAGGTGTTAATTACAACATGTGGTCCATGGAATTTGAACCGATATGAGCCCTGTCTTGCCGGTCAGGCTGTGCTGGGGACTTTCAGCTTGCTCCAAATACCGGGTGTTTGTTATCAACACATCATGTCACGCGGAAAACAGACCACGATCAGTAAGTCACGGGAGCTTCCCAAGCCCAACGAATATGTCTTAGCCCTACTCGGCGAGCTATCTGAATGGGCCTATTGCGAAGAAAAATCGCCAACCTATAAGGGGCGCTGGAAAAAAGAGGTCTTTCAAAACGAAGCCCCATTGGACTTAGAAATCGGCACAGGAAACGGCTATCACTTTGCCTATTACGCCAACTCGAATCCGCACCGAAATTTTTTAGGCATCGAAATCAAATACAAGCCTTTGATTCAATCCATCCGTCGGGCTTTGCGTAACGAATCTAAAAACATGCGCATGCTTCGGTATAATGCGACGATGCTGCCGGACCTATTTGAAGAAGGTGAATTAGATAATGTGATGATTCATTTTCCAGATCCATGGCCGAAGTCAGGGTGGACTAAGCACCGCTTGATTCAAACCGAATTTTTAGAAACGCTGTTCAAGCTGCAAAAGCCGGGTGCTGTGGTCGAGTTCAAAACCGATGACCGCGATTATTTTGACTGGTCGGTCGAACGTTTTGAGGCCAGCCCCTATCAGGTGACTGGCCTCAGTTATGATTTGCATCGGTCCGAGTTTGCCGAAGGCAATTATAAAACCCATTTCGAAAAGCTGTTTCTTCGAAAAGGGCAGCCGATCCACTTCGCAAGGCTGCTTAAGCCGACATCCGATCAATAGCTTGGGTNACNNGCCNNNTCACAGGTGACGGCTGCTGACTGAAAGCTTTGCCACTGTATTTGAGGGCTAAAGGGATTTCGTCCGCTGCTGTCAACGGCCAGTAGATGGCGATCGGCAAACTGTGTTGGCGATAGCTGGGCATGAACCTGGCCCAGGGATTGGCCTTCGCCGTCCAGTTGATAGATCGCTGGGATCATGTCGCGAATTTCATTAAATATCATTCCGTAAACAGCTAAAATTCCCGAGCGTCTGACGTCGAGCCCGCAGTCGTATTGGCCGGTCGCTTTATAGCTTAAATGAAGACTTTCTTCAGGTTTTAGATCGATCACCGGACCGCCGAGGTTGGGGTGATTTTGCAGTAGGGCTTCGCGGTCCAATTGAAGGTCAATACTCAGTGGACCCACCATGGCTGTGGGTGCTGTTCTTGGTCCGGACAGCGTGACCCGGCCTTCGATCATGGCATAAAGGTGGTTGTCGGTGCGCTTAGATTCTGTGACCAGCACTTTTTGTGGGACTGTCGTTGTGTTGGTGATGGTGACCTGTAAAACCGGTGCGTCAAAAGACATCCGGCGAATAAACGGAATATCTGTCCCAGGCGCAGGATGGCCTTGAAGGTTTCGACTTAAAAGTTGAACTTGGCTGGTTAGTAAGTCGGGTTGGTAGTTCAGTAAAAACACATCACTAAGATGGACTTCGTCCGAGGCAATGAAGCGGCGCAAGCGACAGGGCTGCGACGGGTAGTTCATAAAGCTGGCATTTGGGTTTTCACTGCTTTCAAAATCAAAGTCGGCCAAGGTGTAGTTGNCGTCTTGGCCTTGAGCNTCCTCTTTTAAAGCCAGTGCGCCACTTTGTTCACAGTGAAGGCGGTCGTTGATGGGTTGGATCGGCGNNTGTCCCAAAGTGATCAGGCTNAGTTGGTTTCGACGAAGGCTGCTCAGTGGACTGATCTGATCAAGCTCGAGATTTCCCTTGGTCAGCCGAATTGGTGCAAGGTTCAGTTTGGTTGTGCGAACGGACCCGTGCACATTGACTAGGTCTATTTCAGCTTGGCAATGGGCTTCGTCTGAACTGAGGCTGGCCTTAATCAGGGATTCAGGGTTGAAAAGCTGAATCAGTTTTACACGTTCTTTGGCTGGAAGATCTGTGGTGGCAACAAGGTGATNTCCAGAAGAAAGTCGGCAGTTGATTTTAGATGAAATCACGGTGACTTCAGCCCCTTTGAAATCGAACTCGATCTGACTGTAAAGATTTAGTTGATCGTCTTCGGTTTGTGCCGTGGGTTGTCCCAGTGCGGGGTCTGACACAAAGTTGTCTTCGACCACTCGAATGGTTTCTTTGTCGCTGCTGCAACTAAACATGACTAGCGCCGCGAGTGCGGCAAGGTATCTTACTTTCATTATCCCCCCAATGATATGGATTTGANCTGTGAAAGTGCAAAAGGGGGATCCGCTTTTATCTAAAGGCTATGGGCGATTAAGTAAGGCCCTGTCCGAGAAGCGACTTAGTCAGATAAGAANATCCGAAGGGCGATATAAAACCCGGTTTACCAATAGGGTGTGTCGATGGTGATGTCTTCAACCACTTCGCATTGGCAACTGGCGCGGTAACCATCAGGGGTTTTGTTTCGTTGTTGAAGCTGTTCTTCGCGCTGGTTGGGCACAGGTAGTTCGCCCTCAATCACTTGAATCAGGCATTTGTTGCAAATGCCTTCGCCCCCGCAGGATGAGGCCACAGGGATGTCGTGCTCCCGAAGGGTGGCCATCAGGTTTTCACCGACCTCGACATCAATGGGCTTGTGGTTTTTTACGAAAGAAATTCGTGGCATGCCTTTATGTTTTCCCTGGCTGGTTGTTTTTTCAAGGGATTCATCGGATGTTGATCAGGAAGGGATGAATTTGTGGCATTTGATGGACTGACAGTTTTATTGCCGGTGACTGGTGGCCTGGCTGAAGCCTTTTACCGAATCACCAATAAGTCCCAGTTGTTCTTGGTTTCGCGTCGAAACCAAGAACAGGTTCGTCGGCTTCAGCCAAAAGCCGATAAGCCCTTGGATATTCATCCTTGCGATTTTTCAAAGCCCGATCAGGTGGAACATCTGCTATCAAGCATCCCNACGGATCAGCCCTTTCGTGTGATTTATTTTGCCGGCGGCGGTCCCTTTGGAAACTATTTTGATAAGTCGTTTAAAGATCATCAGTGGGCCTATCAGGTCAGCTTTTTAACGCCGTCCCGGCTTCTGCACTGGGCGGGGCAGCAGCCACAGTTGAAGCAAATGTGTTTTATTGGCTCGGCCATTGCCGAGTCGGATGCGGACCCCTTTGCGGCTAGCTACTGTGCGGCCAAACAGGCCTTGCGGGGGGTGATTCAATCGATTTGGGCTGAAAACCCAGATTTAGCCTTTGATTTAAGGCTTTTTAGTCCGGGTTATATGGATACTAAAATGCTGCCCCCGGGCAGTTGGCCGCGTGAAAATAGACCGGAGCGCATCATGGATGTGGATCAAGTCGCCCTGAAGCTTCATCAGTGGTTGGACGACTTGGAAGCTGAAAGGCATTTGATTCTAAATGCCTGAAAATGCCCCTCTTTCGTAGACGCCTGGGGCCTTTGTAAGATAAAACCCTAGTCATTCCACTTATGTGAAAACCAAAGCATAGACCAAATCTGAAAGGATCAGGCATGTCTGATAAAATCGAAGACGTAATTATTATTGGATCTGGCCCTGCGGGACTGACTTCAGCCATCTACGCAGCTCGCGCCAATTTAAATCCCTTAATGATCGAAGGTGAAGAAGTGGGCGGTCAGTTGATGACCACAACCGATGTTGAAAACTTCCCAGGTTTTCCTGATGGCGTGATGGGTCCTGACTTGATGACTGTGACTCGGAAGCAAGCCGAGCGTTTTGGGACTCGGTTTGTGACGGCGAATGTAAGTAAGGTGGATTTTTCTGCCAGACCTTTCAAAATGTGGGTGGGTGATAAACTGTATCAGTCGAAGTCTGTGATTATTTCGACTGGGGCCAGTGCAAAATACCTAGGCCTTGAAAATGAGCGACGTCTTTTAGGGCGTGGTGTTTCGGCCTGTGCCACCTGTGATGGCGCGTTTTTCCGTGATGCTGTGATTGCCATTGTTGGTGGCGGGGATACGGCGATGGAAGAGGCCAACTTTTTGACTCGTTTTGGTAAGAAGGTTTACGTGATTCACCGTCGCGATGAGTTCCGTGCCTCGAAGATTATGGCCGAGCGTGTGATGAATAACCCAAAGGTGGAAGTGATTTGGAATACACAGGTCACCGACGTTTTGGGTGAAAACGAAGTTAAAGGCTTGCGGTTACAAAACCTAAAAACCAACGAAGAATCAGAACTTGAAGTGGAAGGCTTTTTTGTAGCTATCGGTCATAAGCCGAACACGGATGTGTTTGCTGGTCAGATCGAGACCAACGATGTGGGTTATATTAAAACCAAGTCGGGCTCGACTTATACGTCTGTCGAAGGTGTGTTTGCTGCGGGNGATGTGGCTGATGATAAATACCGTCAGGCTGTGACAGCAGCGGGTACGGGTTGCATGGCCGCTATCGATGCGGAACGCTGGTTGGAAGCCCAACACTAATGGGTAAAAAAGTGGACACCAAAGATCTGGTCGAAAAAATCGACCGGATCACTAAAAAGCGTATGGCTGAAAATAAAGTGGTCAGCCTGGAAGAGTTCCGTCGAACCCAGGTGAAGCCCGAGCATCACCGTTTGTTGATTATTGATGATGACGAAACCATGCGTAAGGCCCTTCGCCGTATTTTTGAGGCCGAGGGATATTTGGTGACCACGGCAGCCGATGGCACCCAGCTGTCGAATGTTTTGGATGAAATTGAATTGGATCTGATCCTGTTGGACGTCGGACTTCCTTGGATTAACGGGCTTGAACTGTGTCAGCTGATGAAGGAACACGAACAGCTACAGGAAATCCCCATTGTCATGATTAGCGGGCGCACCAGCGAACTTGATGTGAAGCGTGGCTTTGATGCTGGCGCCAACGATTACGTCAAAAAGCCCTTTGATGTGGACGCGATCAAAAAAACCGTAAATACCCTTCTACAATTAAATAAATAATTCGGCCGCGTATCCTGCCGGCCGCTTTTAGTGATGCTCGATATATCCGGCTGTNGGCCAGGGTTCGGCAAGCTTCGATTGGCTGTAGGGCGGATTNAGCGGCTGTCCGTTTGGTAGGAACTTAAAGACCAAGCCCTGAAGGTCCTGTTCGTGACCGATTTGTGGGTGTGGGCTCGCGCTGAGAACCGAAATAATATAGCCGATGGTGTTGTGGTTGGAATCCACTTCGAAAATGCGCCAGCCGGTGTAGTCGGTATGACTGATCATTCGTAAAATATGTAGGCTTTCCGGAGCGATAAGCTGTTGTAGGTCGTCCATGATGGCTGGCGGGGCTTTGCCTTCAAGGGCATGGACGTTTTGGCTGTAAACGGTGGCTTGGGCTAACAGGCTTTCTTGATCCGGCCATAGNCTTTTGCAGGTTTTGGCCTGAAGGGGGCTATGAAGTCCACATAATAGCAGGCTTATCCACATCATTTTAATTCTGATGGATCGATNCGAAATCAACACCCNCGCCCTCCTGATGGGGCTGATTTTACCGAAAGTCCTTTATGAACTGGCAGTTCGAAATGTGGGTCTGAATTCTTTCTAGTTATTAAAGCTGATTTTTGAAGAAATTTGGGCAGGAATGCGTGAGCCGGACAGTTGCTTAGATGTGCTATTAGCAGAAACAATGGCTGCGGCGAAGAACATCATGGTCCCTACAATCCACAAACGCAGAATAAGATTTCCCTGTACTAGCATGGCCCGTCCTTCCCTTGNTAGATAGCAAAGCAAAGTGGTTGCCGTTGCCAATTGGGCGACAGGGGTGTTTCAGCTTAAAATTCCTATAGGAATTACAGGGTGAGGCCGCAAAGTGCGGTCGATCCTGGGATGTGGGGTGTGGTTGGCGCTTTCAAGTTGGCCGACCTTACTGGTCGGCAACATAGTCTTCGCTTGGTTCTTGGTTGGAATTGTCTTTTGGAAGTGGCGACATATCTAAAAACTGCGCGATGGGGTCTTCCGAGTTTTGAAACTGCCCTTGCAGCTGGTTGAACTTCACATCGGTGGTTTCTGCTGGGATCTCACGAAGGGCCGCCAGGGCCATGAACTTGGTTTCAAAGGTGCGATAAACCAGGTGGCCATTGTTGTTGGCGTAGGGACCGTGGTGAACCATCGATTCCAAGGCTTCATCACTAAGGGCGGTGCTGTCGATGGCGATTTCTTCCGGAAGGGAAAGTTCGTTTTCTACAACATCGGCAACGGCTTCGGCCAAGGCCTCGGCTTGGGGAGAGTTGGCTTTTAACTGATGGCCGATTTCTATCAGCAGGCTAAACACGCTTTGGCGAAGGGCGCCTTGTTGGGGTTCTAGTAGCTCGAGGGCTTCTTTTAAGTCGTGAAAGGCTGCCATGGGATCTAGGATTCCGGCTTGGATAAAGGCCTGAGCCGAGGGCGCGTCTGTCGATAGGCCGCGACTGAGATCGACCACCAAGCTTTGAACCTGTTTTTGTCGAAGGGTNTCGGCGGACAGCGGGACTTGTTCATCGAAGGTGTCTTGCGGATTGGGCATGACGGCTTCGGGCAAATGATCGTGGGCCGCGGTCGAGCTTAACTGGTGGCTGCCATGATGATCATGATCTGTCACTTGGGCTTGGTCTTTTGGGGTCGATTTAGTTTGAGCCCCGTTATGGTGGTAGTAGCCAAGGCCCAGGGCTGTCACAAGGACAGCCGAGCCTAGATAGAACTTGGTTTTTGCCATGATTCCCCCCGGAATATGTGTTGTTGGTTAGCGTCGGTTTTCCGGCCGAAGGTTGGCGTTGGCCGACGGGCTAAGGGTCCGTGGGTCGTTGCCGGTTAGTTGAGGGAATTTGTTTTTTTCATAGGCCGTCTGAATGCGTTGCTTGGCGATTTGGCTGGTGATGTTATAGGTCTTTCGCGCTAAGGCCAGCGAGGCGGCTTGCCAGCGCTCGTTGGTTTTTCGGCCAGGCTGATGAAAGTACTTTAGTAGATAATAGGCGGCGATGCCGAAGGGGCCGTTGTCGTAGATGTCGGCGGTGGAGCTGGCCGAGTGGGGGCCATAGCGGTGATGGTCCGCTTCGTGCAAAATGGTGGCAGCGATATTGGCGGGTCGGCGTCCATGGTGGCTGAATAACAA
>NYZX01000010.1 GCA_002686065.1 Pseudobdellovibrionaceae bacterium
GGTCGATACCCCAGCCTTAATCAGTGCCCGAAGCCCGATCAAGGTCTCTCCTGGGCTCAACTCAACGACAGCAGCCTCGGAGGGCGACAAGAAGAGCTGTCGACACAGGATCTGGTCCTGCGACAAATCACGCTCAAGCGCCCAACAGTTCGTCGAGCCAATAAGTAACAAAAGCCATGTCGTCCATTTGAAAGCCATCTCTTTTAGGGTAGGCAACCCCTGTGCCAACCAGTCCCCTTCATAAGCTTTCAGTTAGAGCGAATGGTTTTTGTGAAAAATATACTGAGTATTGCTCAGTATATTTTTCGATTCAAAGTAATTCCTGGATCTTCGCCAGCGCCACACGTATTGAAGGCTCACTGCTACTAACAAAAGGAGATTTTCCGATGGGGACAATTCGAGCTTTCATAGCGACACTTACAATGATTCTGACAGCCAACGTGGCCCAGGCCGTCGAACTGGCCTATCAATGGTCGCCCGGCCAAAGGCACCACTATGCATATAGCGAAGACTCGAGATTCCAGATGACGGGACTTCCGCAATTCAATTTCAAAGTTGAGTCTCAGTTCACACAAAAAGTCCAATCTGTGGACTTTGATGGAACGGCGGACGTTGTTTTCGAATTAGATACACTTAAGATCTACGAAAGTGGCCGGCTGGTTCAGACATTGTCTGACTTGCCCGCACGCGCAAGGCAGGCAAAAGCAAAAATCACAAAGGCAGGAAAGACCACCTTCTATCAAACGGTCAAAGTCATTCGACTTCGTCCCGGAGTCTTCCGTCTGCAGATCAGTATAACCAATCAAGGAGTCTACCTTTACGCTCACGCTGGTCACCGGTGGGAAGAGCACCAGGTCAATCAGGCCGACTCGACGATTGATACAGTTCCCGAGGCACTTGCTCAATTCCTTGAACTTCCTACCACCGGAGCGTCTGGTCGAGGCGGCATGGACTTTGGCGGAGGTTTCGGCGGTGACTTTGGTGGGGACTTCGGCGATATGTTCGGAGGCCAAACCCAAATCAGCGCCACTATGGATTCTTACCAAAACGGAATCGCGCGACTGACTGGCGAAGGGTCGTTAAATTTTGGAATGGGTGATATGGGAACAAAACTAACTGCTGTTATCAAATACATCTTTGATAACAACGCCGGACAGATCCTTGAAGTGCGAAGTGAAAAGTTTAATTCAACCACCGAAATGATGGGATTTCGAATGGTCGTTGATTCCGATATGAAGCTGGTCAGACACAACTAGCTTCGGTGCTTGTTATTTAAAATCTCGGTCAAGGACGGTCTTCCGTCCTTCGGCTCGCGCACTTTCAATCGCCGAGTCACAGGCCGCTCGCACAATATGGGACAGCTTCGTCATCACACTGGCGGACGTATTCATATCACTTTTTTCTTTAATATAGGTTTTCAACTTAGAGGCCACAATCAGCACTTCACGATCCATCGAAGTAGCGGCGGACTTTGCGACCTGAGTCCCCCCACCTGGGGTTGCCGTTCGCACAATCCTCCTGGTCGGTTCGCGGGAAGCCTGAGAACCAGTACCCTCGGCCGTCGCCATATGCTGTTCTTTGGATGGCGAGACCTCGGTCACGGCAGCGGCATCTTTATGGCGGGCACCAGGCACATGACTATCCCAGCAAGGCACCGAGCAAAACACATAGCCCGTTCGCTTCCCCCGGCAGGACGAAACACTGCACTCGTAATATTCTTTACGAAATCCAATTTCTTTTTTGCATGTACTACATTTTCGCCAAAACGCTGCGTCCACTTTGACCTCCCAAAGTCAATTTAGCCTACCCTTTTACACCGCACCGACCAAGTGAAAGGCGGAACCTAAAAAAACCCCAGACCAAAAGCAGGAAAGACACAAAAAAAGCCCGCATCACTGCGGGCTTTCATGGTCAAAAACTGATCTTAGCTAACTACTGAAGACTAACGAAGTTTCCAGCATCAGCAAAGGCAAGAACTTCGCCACGAACATCAAAGCGCCCAAAGCTCGAATAACAGCGGTAGCTTTCTTGCAAGTACTGAATCGCGAATTTTGTCTTAATCACACGGAAAAGCTCTTTAAACAGATGGCAGTCCATCCCATTCCCAAACGACCCAGAACGAGAGTTGCGACCAGCAAAATCGAATTCCTGAAAGCTTCCTAGAAGTTCAGTCGCTCCAGTTGTTGCAACAGGACGAGAAAAGCGAGCACGAATGCGTGAAAATGGACTGACTTCTCCCACACCGACTCCACCGCGAACTCGAACGTTGATGTCTGTTGCACCTAGTGCCTCAAGAATTCGTTCGGCAGCACGCTCAACAACATCAGCGGCATAATAAACGCGAGCACCATCGTCACGAATGTGGCGAAGAGTAAAACTGACGTCCGTACTTTCAGCTACGACAGGTGTATCAGCAGAAGCAAAGCTTGCTGAGGCAAGAACAATTAGTCCAAGTAATAGTGACTTCATAAATCCCCCTATGATTTAGGTTTCAATAAAGGCGGATGCCTTCAATTGTTTGAACACCCCAAAACTAGAAAGAATTCGGCCGTTAGTACAGTGATTGCGAGACTGTCGGAGTAATAATGCGACGTGCTAAGGAATCATTTGAAAGCGCAAAGCCGCACGGCCTAAGCGATCCAAGATTGCCTCCCAGCCACTGCCGCTATGCTGCTGGTGGTCATAGACAAACACCAGCGCGGACTCATCAGAGGAAAGTTCTTCCATGGCGGCGTACAACTGTCGAGCCGCAAGATAGGACTCGTCGGATAGATCTAAATATCGAAGCTCAGTGACCGAGCTAAACCCCATATCAACCAAATAGCCATTCACCAATCCCAGATCAAAATCACAGCCCTTCGGAAAAACAAACAAAGGAGACTTGGGACGATAATGAACTTTCAACTGCCCTGGAGCTTCCGGAGTCTCTGAGGTGGCATCGACAGCCATCTTCCAACCGGCGGCTTCAGCAACACCCTTCACCTTTTCCAAGTCGAGCATTCCTCGTCGCAGCACGAAAAGAGTTTTCGAATTTGGGTCCGGCTTCAGAATCGTTGATTCGATCCCAACACCACAGTGCCCTCCATCAAAAAAAGTCACATCACTTTCACTGAACCACTGTTTCGCGGCACGTACAGATGTCGGCGACACCTGTGTAAACTTGTTCGCACTGGGGGCCACAACAGCGCCACCAAACTGCTTCAACAAATCAATTGTCAGGGGGTGATTGGGCACTCGCAAAGCAACCGTCGGCTTACCCGCTGTCACAAGATCAGGAACCATGTCTTTTTTGGGCAGAACCAAAGTCATTGGCCCCGGCCAAAACATCGCAGCCAACTCATAGGCGACGTCAGGAATGTCCATCGCATAGACTTCGATTTGGGACGGGTCCGAAATATGAACGATCAAAGGGTTGAACAAAGGACGTTCTTTTAGTTGAAACACCCTCTCGATCAACGCAGGGTCACCGACCGGCGCCGCTAGTCCATAGACGGTCTCGGTCGGAATCACCGCAAGCTTACCAGACTCAAAAACGGTTTTTAAATCTTGAGGCAAGCTTGTCTCCTTTAGGTTTAAGCGGCTTTTTTCTCCCACACAGGATGCCACCAGGTCGTTTTTGTGTCACCGACCCACTCGTTGGACCGAAGCTTTTTCCAAACAAACTCTTCTAATTGTTCTGGGTTCGAAGCCTCGACCCACAAAGCCATATCCCATTCACCCATGGTCGACCATGCTGTTTTCACTTCAGACCACTGCTGCAACCAGTCCCATTGATCCCACTGCTGTTCGGCACCGGGTTTCCATTTGATCCAAACTTGCGCTGACCAAGACATGCACACTCCTCGATAGAAAGATTGAGCTGTCCTATTCGGTCCTTCGAACCAGGATCTTAACCTCTACAATAGGCCTGAATCCAGCTGTCGATCCCCCGCTTCGCAAGATCCTCGTCGTCAGACAGTCGCAATACGGGATCCAATCCATCCCCTTCGTAACTGCGCCCCTCGGGGTCGACATAGACAAACTCGGGCAAAGAAATCCCGTAGCCCTCTAACAAACCGGGGATCAGTTCATCCAAACTGTAATAGACCGCAAGCACAACCTCCCCTGAAGTGGGACTTCCTGCAACCGTCGCCCCAGTGAACCCGAGTGACGCAGCAAGGATCTCGGCGGCGGAAGCGGTATACTCGTTCACAAGCAAAACCACCTTTAGTCCCTCTCGGCACGGAATATCACTGTACCTTTTCATCACAAGCATTTGCGAAGCCTCAAGAACTTCTAACTGTGATTCCGAACTTAAATCGTTCGGCAAATACTTAGGGTCTCCTTTTTTATAGGTTTTTCGAAAGGCCCCTAAGTCGTCTGTTCGACAGGTCAAAGCGGACATCAACCGAGTCATGGCGACCAGATTCCCACCCCGATTGTCTCGCAGATCAACGACCACTTCTTTGTACTTCAAAAGATCTTTCACAACCGGATCAAAACTTTTGAGCTCAAACAACCCGGCCCGAAAGCTAGAAACTCTTAGGTATCCGGCTCCTCGACAGATCGGCTGAACCTGTAAAGGCACGTCGTCAGATATTGCCTCTACACCCACATCAACTTCAATTTCGTTTCCGCCACGACGAACCTTCATACGGCCTTGGTAGGACTCGATCGCACTCACGGAAAGGCCACTATCTTCCCCCAAATGCAGGATGCGATCCCCTTTTCTCATCCCCACGTCTTCGGCAGGACTCGAAGGCAAAACATCGACGACAAAGTACCCGGTTTCGATCCAGCGAACTTTAAGCCCATTCTTTTTCGCAATTCCTTCAAAAATAAAATTTTCTTGCTTCTTCGGGTAAACGTCTAAATGAGAGACCCCTAATTGGAAAAACATTTTTTGGATTTCAGAAACAAGCGACTCGGCATCCAATCGAGCCCACGCAGGCACTTGATTTAAACACTCAGACCGCCACTGGTTGGTTTTTTCTGATTGGAAAAACAATTGATCATGGACTCTTAGGCAAAGGTCCGTCAGCTGATCAGAACGACGCGAGACCGCACCTTGCTTGGCCCCAAGTATCAAGGCAAACACAAGAAAACCGAAAACAAAAAGGGCTTTGGACTTCACGATGCAACCTCTGATTTGAACAGCCACAAAAAATAAAACCTGGCATCACAGCCAGGCCTTATTCATTACGATTCTATTTGGTCCCGTAGAACCAAACAAATTAAGCAGCTCGCTTCTTTCGAGCCAAAGAAGGATCGATGTTGTACTGCTTTACTTTTCTGTAAAGAGTTGCACGCCCGATACCTAGTGCTTTCGCTGCTTCAGTTAGGTTCCCGTTGAACTCGAAGATCGCCTTTTCGATAGCGTCGCTTTCAAGCTCGTTGATCGTACGAACACCGGCAACATGAGTCGCGCTTGGTGCTTGCCCAGGAAAAGGAAGAATCTTTGCACCCTGTTCTACAGGTTGAGCACCCATAGTTAGGTTAGATCCGCCACCTTGGCGTTGTTCCCACTGGCCAGGAGTAAAGTACTCGACCTGTACATCCTGCCCCTGATAAAAGGAACGCGTACGCTCGAACACGCTATAATCATCGGTCACTACATAGACCTTCGTTCTTGACATGGATACCTCCGATACTGATTCAAATTCAGTCACCCCGTGACTCACACAATCCTTATCGGCGCCCCGTTCTGAGATATTAGGAAAATTTTTCCCCTTTTTTGACACACAGACGTATCTTCCTGATATGACGAAGGAAATACAATTTTGAAACACTCTTGCAGCACTGGCCTCGACTTAGGTTTCCAGTTGAGGGTCCGTCCAGCGTCGATCCTGCCAGATTCGCCCAGACTCTGAGTCCCAGCGAAGGTACCCCTCTTCGACCCATTCCATCATGGGGTAAAGCCGCAAACAGCGAGCTCGCAAATGAGTGTGTATCCGCGAATCCAGCCAGAAGATCTGGTACAGCTTGCCCTCGGGGTCACGAAGAATCCCATAGCGAGCGTATTTCAATCGCCGAACCGACTCAAGCAGACGGACACCATAGGGCTCGACATCTAGATCACTATATATAGACCCGGCCGACATAGACCGCACCTTTTCAAAGTCTTCATAGACAATTCGCCCAGCCAACAGGTCTCCAATTAGCTCGGGCTCGTAGCGCCGCTTATACTGCAACAACTCGACTTGCCCTTTCTGAAGTATAAACTCGGTTTCAACTTGCGTGGCCTGATAAGACATATGTAAAAGGTCGCGCTCAAAATGGACTTTCAGCTTTTGCAAGTGCCCAACCAGGGTCCCTACCTCATCTAAAGTCAGCTCCCCTTCCGATAAACGCCAACCCGTTCCGTCATTTTCAAAAAGAAGGGTTTCAGCCCGCGCATCAAGACTGGGGTTCGTCGCCGTTTCCTCTGGCCCTCGCACCAACTGCAATCGTGCCTCTAGTTGCGCCCGCTGATTCAGCCTCACCGTCGCTGTTCCAGACGCGACCTCTACAGCTAGATAACGGTGAATCAAAAGAGGCATTCGAACATTAGACTCGATCAACCCCCGGGACTGACGAATTTGAAACGCCCGAAAAGAATATAACGAAGAAAAGACCTTGCGGATCGCAAGCTCAATGGACGACTCGCTGACGTCGCCGGTGACCAGACTATCAAACATCCCCTGAGCAATATAATCCTCAAACTCGTTGTTACTGCGAATGGAAAGTTGATCCTTCTGATTAAAGCGCAACACCGACCGCAGCCTTTGATAGGCCCAGTGAAAAATCTGGCCGGGATGGCCATCCAAAGGCTTAGCCACCAGAAAGGCGTGACGAAGAAAGGCCAGACGTTGCTTTAACTGCTCTGTCGTCAAAATATCCACATCCGTCAACAGCCGCTCGATCCACTGAGAAAGGCCAACTCCTCGTACCCCAAACCCAGTGATGAAATCGAGATAAAAATTGGGGCTGATCCAAGCCATTCTAGGTACATCGTCGACACCAGAAGCGCGTAAATCCAACAAGGGCCGCGCCTTGCCACCCACCCACTCCAGCGGGAAGCGGCGGTGGGTTTCTCCTGTATCAAAACTATAAACGTAGCCCGCCGACACAAAAGGCGTCAGACGTGGTAGCACGGATGACATGACGTCCTCGGCCTGGCCATCCTGAACCTCCAGAAATCGAATATTCCCTTCGGACGTGACCTGCAACCGACGGCGTCCCTCCTGCCGGGATATGGATCGAACCTTTGCATCTAAGTAGATTCCCGGCAAAACGGCAAAAGGAACTCCCAACTTCTGTGCCTGCAGTTCGATATGCGTTCCCTCAACGGTCAGGGGCTTTCCCAACAGCAAGCCCACCACAAACGGCAGGTCCAAGGACGTATCGATTCGTTCCATCACTAAAATAGCATCGGGAGGAACCGACTCACTTGCAACAGCAGCGCGATATTCACTTAGGCTGTAGTGTATAATTCGACCGGGCCGACCCGTCGCCGCCGAGTAAACAAAGCCCCCACGAGACTTTACCCGGCCCTCAAACGGAGACGCCGAATGCTGAAAGACCTTCGGGCACTGATAACTCGATTCAGCAAATACTTGTGACGAAAATAATAAAAAGAGTAGAAATGGGCGCAGCATAAAAAAAAAGGGGAAGCTCGTAGAAGCTCCCCCTTCAATAATCACTCAATAAAAAAAATTTTAACGTCGTCCTGACTTAATCTTTCGTTGCATCTTTGCAATCAATTGGACGGCCATCTTCTCTTGGACCTTACACATCTTCAACTCATCTTTACGATACGAGCGCTGGCTCGGAGTCAAAGTTCCTGTTTCAAGTTCCATTTCATAATCCAATTTGTTGGCTCGGATTCCTTCAAGCTCTTTCGACTGCTGCTTAAACAACTTCGTCGCACCACTTAAAGGGGCCACATCCAACCATTCTTCTTTTTGCTTGTACCAAGTCAGCATACGTAAAAAACGAGCTTTGTTTTTGGCCAAGGTGAAGGTCGGATACTGATCTTCAGGAAGATCTAGAATATTTTCGATTTCGTCTAAAGCACGCAGGTCTTCATCAAGCATTCCAACTTCAGACTCAAAAACCTCATCAACGACTTCTTCAGTTGATGCCATATCAACGGCGCTGCTGAAAGGTTGTGATTCTTGCCCTTGCACTTCTACTGTAGACGATTCCATATAGTCACTTCCACTGGTCTCGATTGAACTCATGTTTACACCTTCCCTTTAAGCCCCGTATCAAATCAAGACAGTTATAGACCATATAAGCGAAAAATTCAATCAGACCTTTATGAAAGTGATATAAACTATTAGTTTTATTAATAAATTCGGCGTTTTTTATTTCAAAAGCTGCCCTAAATGGTCGCTGTCGACCAGGATTTTTACACCGTGGCTGCTGATTTAGTCAGCCAAAACCCAACACCAGCCATTAACAACCCGGCGATTGGTTGTCCTATTAAATAGGCAGCGGCCGGAACATAATCGCCGGCTTGAACAAACCGAAAAGCATCAACACTAAACGTAGAAAAGGTGGTCAAAGCACCAAGAAACCCAAAAACCAAAGCACGATGTAAATCAGGATCCTTTAATACCCATTGAGAACTTAGGGTGAGTCCAAAAAGACACCCTGCTAGCAGACAGCCTGTAAGATTTACCAAAGTTGTCGCAAGAACACCGGACGCGGAAACCTTTAAACTAACTAGGGTTCTTAGACCCGCCCCAGC
>NYZX01000011.1 GCA_002686065.1 Pseudobdellovibrionaceae bacterium
GGTCAGGGGTTTGCTGATGAAGTCGTTCATTCCGCTGGCCAAGCAAAGCTCGCGATCTTCTTTTAGGGTGTTGGCTGTCAGTCCAATGATTGTCGGCTGACGGATGGAAGGTCCGAGGTCTCTGATTTTCGACGCCGACTCTGGGCCGGACAGCACCGGCATTTGCATGTCCATAAATACCAACGAGTAACTGCCCTTCGATACGGCGTTAAATCCAAGTTGTCCGTCGGCGGCAACATCCGCCTGATACCCAAGGCGTTCAAGCATTTTACTAAGAACCTTCTGGTTGATTGGGTTGTCTTCAACGATCAGGATTCGGAATGGATACAGTTGAGGAAGCTGTATGCTGTCGTCTTCACTGGTTTCGGTCAGGTTTTTGATTTCTCCACAATAGGTATCGGCTTGAAAGCTGAAGTAAAAGCTAGATCCATAGCCTTCACGGCTTTCCATCCAAACACGTCCTCCAAGCTTTTCAGCAAGTTTTGCACAAATCGCAAGACCTAGTCCGGTTCCACCGTAGCGGCGGGTGATCGAGCTATCGGCCTGCGAAAAGGCCTTGAATAGCTTTGGTTGGTGGTGTTTCGCGACCCCAACGCCGGTGTCGTTGACGGCGATCGTAATTAAGTGGCCCCGATCGTCGGAGTCAGTCAAAGTCGCATGAATCGATAGCCCACCTTCGTCAGTAAACTTGATGGCATTACTAATGTAGTTGACCAAGATTTGTCTTAATCGAGTTGGGTCGCTGATTGCTGCTGAGGGCAGCTTCGGGTCAATATGAACTTCGCACGTCAGGTTTTTTTCTTTTAGACGTGTTTCGAATAATGCCACTGGGCCATAGATCATATCTTTTAGCAGGAAGGGATGGCTTTCGATTTCCATTCGGCCCGCTTCAATTTTGGAAAGATCTAGGGTGTCGTTAACGAGGTATAGAAGAGATTCGCCGCACTCGCGGAGGGTTTTTACGAGGTCCATCTGTGGTTCGTTCAGCGTCTTGTCTTCAGAAAGTAGGCCGGAAATACCGATAATCCCATTTAGCGGGGTTCGAATTTCGTGGCTCATGGTTGCCAAAAAGTCCGACTTCGATCGGCTGGCCTGTTGGAGCTCCAGGTTGTTCTGCTCTAAAAGTTGCTGTTGGTTTTCGATGGTTAAAAGGTTTTCGACTTCACTTCGAGCTCGCAGACTGATTTCTCGGGATTGGAAGAACAGGTAAACATAGAAAATCAGGCCTGTGGCAGCGAACCCGTAGGCTTTGGGCCCCAGCGCAAGGGCGATGATTGGAGGAAGTAGGGAAATCGTTAATTGCGAGCGGAGCAGTTTGGCGTCGCCTCCCATGCTGGGGATCGAACCAGCCGCAATGCCGCCAGCACAGAAAACCATCAAGGTTGATATGCCGTTGATTCCGTAGCGAAAGACGACAGCGGCGGTCAGGGCAGACCAGACCACGCCAGGAACCAGAATCAACGTTTGGTAGATGGTGTAGCTGAAGTCATCGGCGGGGTCCTCGCGGCGAGAGGATAAAAAGCGAAGGGCCGCCATAATCACAAACAAAAAGCCAAGTCCCATGGACTCGGATGGGTAGTCGGACGGGTAGTTCGTCGAAGCGACCACACAGATTAGAAGCGCGACATAGACAAAGCCGCCGAACCGGGACCTTTCAAGGATCTCTTTTCGTAGTCGAATTGTCGAAGGGTCGGCCCGCACGCTCATGGGGTTCTATTCGGAAATTAGGGCCAAGGATTTTAAGTATTTAACGGAAAAGGGCTGGAAATTCGCGAACTTCCGGTCAGTGTCTCAGTTAGAGAAGGCTTTCGATGCCGATGAGCGCATAATATGCCGTGGCGCCCACAACGGCGACGCATATTGAGATCCAAAGCTGTTTCAAGGACTCGAAAAAACGGCGTAGATCCACGACCGAGTGAGATTCTTTAAACTCGCGCAAGCGCCGTGAGGTCTCGTTGAGGCCTTGGGCGATAAACAGAAGGACGCCCCCAACCACGAAATTAACCCCTTCGAAGAAGTTCGGCCAGAAGGCCAAATAGAACATGATTATCCCGCAGGCGAGGACGATCACCTTGGTGATTGACATCAGGGCGCGCACGCTGGCTAGCTCAGGCCACAGCAGGTCGTCGCTGACCTTTAAAAATTGTCGGCGGCGGTCGGCGATCCGGCGGTCTGATTCATCGATAATTTCGTTCTCAGTGCTATCTGACACGTGTTCCTCGTCCAAAAGGGGATCAATCCAGTCTATTTTATACGAACCTGGGGAATCCTATTAGATCCAGTTACGTCATGTTGACAGAAACTGGCGCAAAGTCCAAGGTGTGGCATGTTTTCTGGAATTATCGAGAGCTTGCAACAGGTTAGGTCCTGCAAACAGCGGGACGCGGTGATCGAGATCAAGATCGACCGGCCAGACTTTTTTGACGATGTTAAATTGGGTGATTCAATCGCTTGTAATGGCGTTTGTTTAACCGTGGAAGCCTTTTCAGAAGGGCTTTTGACCTTTGCTGTCGGGCCCGAAACATTGCACGTGACCGGATGGACTTTAGCCACTCTTGACCAGAAATGGGTCAACCTCGAACGGTCGATGGCTTTAGGGGATCGCGTTCATGGCCACCTTGTTGCGGGTCATGTCGATGCCACAGGCAAAGTTCTTGAGGTGAATGACGATGGCGGGACTCGGTTTTTAAAAATTCAGTTTGGACCGAATATGAGTCCCTACCTTTGGAGGAAAGGCTCGGTTGCGATTGATGGGGTGAGCCTAACGATTAACAAGACTGAGCCCGACTCTTTTGACGTTTTGTTAATTCCAGAGACCTTAAAGCGCACGAATCTTGGTCGACTTGTTGTCGGTGATATTGTGAACCTAGAGGCGGACCTATTGGCTCGTGGACTTTTGCATAACTTGGAAAACTTGGCTGCGTTAAGCAGTGATAAAGGACATATTTCATGAATACACCTCAAGAGCTCATTGAAGATATTCGAGCCGGAAAAATGGTGATTCTCGTCGATGATGAGTCTCGTGAGAATGAAGGGGATTTGGTGATCGCAGCGGATCATGTGAATGCTCTTTCCATCAACTTCATGGCCAAAGAGGCGCGTGGGTTGATCTGCCTGGCGTTGGAGTCCGAGCAAATCGATCGACTAGGTCTTCGCTTGATGGTGGACGAGGGGCGCAATCACTCTCCGAATCAAACGGCTTTCACTGTCAGTATCGAAGCCGCACAAGGTGTAACCACTGGGATTTCGGCAGCAGACCGTGCTCATACGATCCGTGTCGCAGCAAACCCTTTGGCTACGGCGAAAGACATCATCACGCCGGGTCACATCTTTCCCATTCGCGCTCAAAAAGGGGGGGTGTTGAAGCGAGCCGGTCACACCGAAGGTAGTGTTGATTTGGCGAAGCTTGCTGGGCTGAACGCTGCGGCTGTTATCTGTGAAATCATGAACGAAGATGGGTCTATGGCGCGTGTGCCGGATTTGCAGGAATTTGCAAAAGCACACGACCTAAAAATGGGAACCATTGAAAGTCTAATTCAATACCGCATCGATACGGAAAGCTTTGTTGAGGAGGTCGCTCAGGGGCCATTGACTTCCGAGTACGGAGAAGGCTTTCAGGTCCATGTCTTTAGAAACCTTTTAGACGGTCGTGAGCACTTGGCGCTTGTGAAAGGCGATGTCGCAGCTGTCGATACTCCGCTTGTTCGGGTCCATCGTCAGAATGTTTTAGGTGATCTGTTTGGGCTTCAGGGGGCGAAGTCTCAGCACAAAATTGAAGCGGCATTGAGTGCCATTTCAAAAGAGGGCCAAGGCGTTCTTTTGTATCTTCGTAATCAAGACTTGGATAATGGGCTTGTAGAGGCAGTTAAAGCCTTGGGAGAGCCGCCGGAAGAGGCGAAGCCCTCTGTGGACCAAAAGGATTATGGTGTAGGTGCGCAAATTTTGCGGTCACTTGGAATTCACAAACTGCGACTTCTGACGAATAGCCCAGTTCCTCGAGTGGGTATCAAGGGCTATGGTTTAGAGATCGTCTCGAGTGTCCCGCTGGCGGAAGTTCAAGAGGACGACGCGGGTAAACAGGATGGAAAATGGCTGAACTAATCGAATCGAAAACCTCGGTCTTAGATGATGTTAAAATTGCTGTGGTGACGTCGCGGTTTAACAAGCCGGTGACCGAAAAACTGGAAGAAGGGGCCTTGCAGCGCCTGAAGGAGCTTGGCTTTCGGGACGATCAAGTTGTTTTCACTCGTGTTCCTGGTGCTTTAGAGGTTCCTTTTGCTATTCAGAATTTATTACTGGCCGGTTGTGATGGGGCTGTTGCTTTAGGGGCTGTCATTCGCGGCGAAACAACTCATTATGAGTATGTTTGTGAATCCGTTGAGAGGGCGCTGACTCATCTNCAGTTGGACCTGAACAAGCCGATTGCAAGTGGTGTATTGACCACTGAGAATGGCGAGCAAGCCTATGCTCGAATTGGTGGGAATAAAGGCCATAAAGGCAAGGAAGCTGCCGAAGTCTTGGTCGAAATGCT
Source organism: Pseudobdellovibrionaceae bacterium (assembly GCA_002686065.1). Lineage (GTDB taxonomy): Bacteria > Bdellovibrionota > Bdellovibrionia > Bdellovibrionales > UBA1609. The sequence continues at coordinate 4,532 of NYZX01000011.1, forward strand.
TAATTTCAAGCGTCAAATTCAAGACGGATTACCTGGCAAATAAAGTCCGCTTCAAAAGGGGCTGGTTCTGGTTGGCAAGGCTGGGCGTCCCGATTAGACTGAGCCCATGTCCATCAACGATGCTTCAGAGCACAAAAGGCGGCGTCGCGAGACCTTTGCTGTCTTTCTTTTAAGTGCAGGATTTCTTATTTTAACTTGGCTTGAGTTTCAACTGTTTGAAACAAGCCGAGACCTNCCTTTTGTTCACTCGATCTTTTTCTTCGGGCTTGTGAACTTCAACATGATCCTATTTCTACTTTTGGCTTTCCTGATCTTTCGGAATGTCGTCAAAAGTTTTACCGAGAANCGAGACGGGGTTACTGGCGGGCGNTTAAGAAGCAAGCTCATTGCCGCTTTTGTTGGTTTTAGTTTTGTGCCGACGCTGTTGATGTTTTTGGTTTCGGTTTTCTATATCAACAACAGTTTCGATAAATGGTTTAGCGAAAAAACAGTCAGCGTCTTGAAAAGTGCGCTGGATGTGACAAACCAATATTCTGTTTCGGGCAAGAACAGAAACTATCATGTGGCAAATCAATTGGCGACTCAGTGGGATCCCGATTGGTCTCGCCGTCGCATCGANAAAGAAGTCGCTCGATTTAGGCAGACCTGGGATGTGGATGTTATTGAATACTACCCCTCCTTGTTTGCTGGCCGAATCATTAGTGTTTCAGATCAATTTGCAAACACCGAGATACCGGTTGCGCCCATCGAGTTTNTGCGAAAAGGGATCTTGCAAAAAGCAGATGCCAGTCAGACGTTTTCATTNGCTAACGGAAGTTTGATTCGGGTGATGGTTCCACTTGGAGCTGGGGAAGGGGCTTTGGTTGTTAGCACGTTTATTCCCCTGTCTTTACTGTCGAGAATCGACCAGATTGCTGCCGCCTACGAAGAGTTTCGTAGCAACAGCTTAGAGTACCCAACCAAGACAATTTATCTGGTCATTTTGGTCTTAATGACCTTGGTGATCCTATTGGGGGCAACTTGGTTTGGCTTTTATTTGGCGAAGCAGCTTTCTATTCCGTTAATGGCGCTGGGNGAGGCGGCNGAAGACGTGGCTGCTGGTCGGTTTCGTCGTGTCGATATGGAGTCGGGCTCGAAGGAAGTGAACTCGCTGATCCAGTCGTTCAACCTTATGACGGATGCCTTGGAGGCTTCTGAACGCGAAATCAAATCGGTCAATAATGATTTGCGTGTGACCTTGGATCAGTTGGATCAGCATACCAAGTACATTGAAGTTGTCTTGTCGAATGTGAGTACCGGGGTGATTTCGATCGACCAGAGGGGCGTGATCACGACAGTGAATCGTCATGCAGAGACGTTGCTGGGCATTCATACCGGCGATTTTGTTGGAGAAAGAGCCCAGGATGTTTTGCGTCCGGAGGACTATCATGTCTTTGATGAGCTACTGACTTTAATGAATAAGCACGGGGCTTCGGCCATTCAGAAAGAAGTGCAGATTCAGNTCCGCGGTCGNCAGATCCCTTTACANGTTTCGATTTCACTTTTAACCAACGAAAACAACGAGCCTCTGGGGAAGATTTTTGTGTTTGATGATTTGTCGCCGGTTGTGAAGGCTCAGCGCGTGGCTGCATGGCGTGAAGTGGCCCGACGGATTGCACANGAGATTAAAAACCCGTTAACGCCGATCAAGCTATCGGCCCAACGTCTTCGTCGAAAATTTGGTGACCAGATTGCCGATGAAAGCTTTGATGCCTGTATCCGAATGATCATCGAACAAACCGACGATTTAAAAAACTTGGTCAACGAATTCAGTCAATTTGCACGTTTGCCCTCGGCGACCCCGATTAACTCGGATTTAAAGCGTGTCGCCAAAGANGCCNTGATCNTGTTTCAAGAGGCGCATCCAGACATTCAATTTTCAACGGACATCGATGCGAGTCTTCCAGAGTTTATGTTTGATCCCGATCAGATTCGTCGGGTCTTAACCAATCTACTTGATAACGCTGTCGGTGCGGTCAAAGACCGTGAGGACCCTCAGGTTGGGATTCAGCTGTATTTTGACGGTGAGCTAAGCCTGGCCACGGTTCATGTCGTGGATAATGGGCCTGGGATTCCTGATGATTTGCGGGACCGTATTTTCGAACCCTATGTCACAACGAAGGATCATGGGACGGGCCTTGGATTAGCGATGGTCAAACGGACAATTGAGGATCATAATGGGTTCGTCCGAGCCCTGGCTGATGAAGGTGGTGGCACTCGGTTGGTGATCGAGTTACCCGTAATTCAGATGTCCAGCCAGGATACAATAATGAAGAAAACTGAGCCTAAGGAGCCGCAAGCATGAGTGCGAAAATACTCGTTGTTGATGACGAACGAGCCATTCGGGAAATACTAAGTGTGTCGTTGGAAGATGAAGGCTTCGAGGTCCGAACAGCTGAAAACGGATCGGACGGACTTCGTCAAATTTCTGAGTTCCGGCCTCAAATTGTATTACTAGATATTTGGATGCCGGGGGATCTGGACGGAATCGATACGCTAAAGCTCATTAAAAGCGAGTTTCCAGGCGTGCATGTGATCATGATGTCTGGTCATGGAACCATCGAAACAGCTGTTACGGCGACAAAACTTGGTGCGTGGGACTTCGTTGAAAAGCCATTGTCGATTGATCGAGTGGTGATTTTGTTAAACAACATTTTAAGCCTTGAAGAAGAAAAGGCCGATAANATGTCTTTGCTGAATAAGCTTCGNACGCACCTGGCGATGGTNGGGGAAAGTGAAGAAATGCGACANCTGAAGCAGTTGATCGCGCGNGTTGCGCCGACGAACTCTTGGGGNTTGATCACTGGGGAAAATGGAGTCGGCAAAGAGCTTGTGGCGCAAAATATTCATTACCTTTCACCGCGCGCAAGTAAGCCATTCGTCGATGTGAACTGTGCTGCGATTCCGGATGAGTTGGTCGAAGCGGAGCTGTTTGGATACGAAAAAGGAGCCTTTACCGGCGCGACGAAAATGAAAGTCGGCCGTTTTGATCAGGCAAATGGCGGGACTTTATTTTTAGATGAAATTGCGGATATGTCGATGGATGCTCAGGCTAAAATCCTTCGAGTCCTACAGGAGCAAAGTTTTCAGCGTGTTGGTGGGACGGAAACGATCAAGGTGGATGTTCGCGTATTGGCCGCCACCAATAAAGATTTAAAAGCTGAAATCGAAGCCGGCCGTTTTCGTGAAGATTTGTTTTATCGTTTAAACGTGATTCCGCTAAAAGTTCCGCGTTTGGCAGACCGACCCAGTGATATTCCTTCCTTGGTGAATCACTTTGGGGATCACTTCGCCAAAGAAAGTGGTCAGGTTCGCAAAGTTTTTACCGACGAAGCTATGGATTTGCTGGCGAAGTACAAGTGGCCAGGTAATGTTCGGGAACTGAAGAACTTTTTGGAGCGAGTCTATATTTTGACTCCGACGGACAGTATTGAGGCTGCGGATATCCGGTTTGCGGGCTTAAGCGCAAAAGAGGACAATTCGGAAGAGTATCATGTTGAAAACTTCCGGGAGGCTCGAGCCCGTTTCGAACGAGCCTACCTCGAGAAGAAAATCAGTGAAAACAATGGGAATATTACCAAAACAGCCGAAAATATTGGGCTGGAAAGAAGCTACCTGCACCGAAAAATCAAATCCTATGGTATTGAAGTTTCCGGTGGCTCCTCAAATGAATCCTAGAGGCTGATAAGATGAAATGGACAAAAAGCTTTATTTACACGTTGAAAGAGGCGCCTTCGGACGCCGAGATTGCTAGCCATAAGTTAATGGTCCGAAGTGGGCTTATTAAAAAGCTGGCTCCAGGGATTTACACATATAGTCCTTTGGGGCTTCGTGCGATTCGAAAGTTTGAAAATATCGTTCGCGAAGAAATGAATGCCGTTGATTCTGTCGAGCTTCTGATGCCCATGGTTCAACCAGCACAAGTATGGGAAGAAAGCGGACGCTGGGCCACTTCGGGCGATATGGGCTTGCTCAAGTTTAAGAACAGAAACGAGCAAGAGTTCTGCTTAGGGCCGACGCACGAAGAGGTGATCACTGACTTCGTTAAGCGGGACGTAAAGAGCTATCGGGATCTGCCTAAGTCCTTGTATCAGATCCAAACGAAGTATCGTGACGAAATTCGACCGCGCTTCGGACTGATGCGTGGGCGAGAGTTCATCATGAAAGACGCCTATTCCTTTGATCGCGACCAGCAGGCAGCCTACGTTTCTTACGATAAGATGTACGGTGCCTACCGAAAAATTTTCTCTAGGCTGGGTGCGGACTTTAGGGTTGTGGATGCTGACAGTGGAAGTATCGGTGGAAACAAGTCTAACGAGTTTCATATTTTGGCTGAAAGCGGTGAGGACCATATCCTAGCCGCCGAACAGGGCGAGTTTGCGGCAAATGTTGAGGTTTGTCCTGCGATTGATGCTGAAGACCCGAAGTCGGCTAATGAGGATTTACGGCCTGTTGAAGAGTTTGCTACGCCAAACCTTCGCACGATCGCTGACTTGGCTGAATTCATGGGGCGACCGGAGTCAGAGCTAGTTAAAACTTTGTTTTTCGATGCTGCCGCCTCTGAGAAAGAATTTAAACCTATTGCTGTCTTGGTTCGTGGAAGTGATGAGCTAAACCTCATCAAGCTAAAGAAGCACTTGGACCTACCTGCTGAACCTCGAATGTTGACTGACGAAGAAGTTCGTAAAGTCACCGGAGGCGCCAGCCCAGGTAGCTGTGGGCCGGTCGGCTTATCGATCCCTGTCTATCAGGATAACTCTGTCGCCAAGATGAAAAACATTGTTGTCGGCGCGAATAAAGACGATGTTCATTTAAAGCACGTCAACCAGGGCCGGGACTTTAAAGTGGCTGCCACCGCGGACCTTCGTTTTGCCAAAGCTGGCGATAAGAATCCGGCAGGGGACGGTCTGTTGACCTCTTACCGAGGTATCGAAGTCGGGCACGTTTTCTATTTGGGGACAAAGTACTCCAAAGCGATGAAGGCGGACTATCTTGATGAAAACGGAAAAGCCCAAGTTATGGAAATGGGATGTTACGGGATTGGGATAACGCGAACAGTGCAAGCTGTGGTTGAGCAGAACCATGATGCCGACGGGATCATTTGGCCACTTGCGATTGCGCCCTACGCTGTGCATGTTTGTCTGTTGGATGCTGAAGATCAAACATCCAGTGACCTTGCTGACCAGTTGACTGAAAAGTTAGAGGCTGTGGGATTGGATGTCTTGGTTGATGATCGTAAAGAACGACCCGGCGTGAAGTTCAAAGACGCCGACCTGCTAGGTATGCCGGTTCGAGTCGTCATTGGAAAACGCAGCCTCGAGCGCGGAGTGGTCGAAGTTGTAGATCGAAAAAGCCGTGAAAAATCCGAAGTCGAGCCCGATAAAATCCTGGGTTTTATTCAAGACTTGTTAAAAGGTTAAACACTCCGCCGCGAGTGTGTGGCTCGTTGGTTGGCCTCCTTCTGAAATGATTTCACAGGGGGGCAGCCTGGGTTCCTAGCTGTTTTAAAAACATAAGTTTCTTCCATAGGTTACAAGTGTCTCCATTGAGTGTTGTTATGGCATAAGTTTCCGGCCGTAGAAGAATTGAGTGGGTCAGGTTATAAACGAATCACTCATGAGAAGGCCGTGTTTCATCGTCATAATTGTCCTGCTAATAGCGCCTTTTTGCTTCGGGCAAGAAGGGGGTTTGGGTGCGCCAGCAGGTGGGCCTCGTTGTATCAATGCCGCTTTAGTTCAGATCTCTGATGAGGGGCTTGATTGCCTTGCGGACTGGGGCCTGCGCTCCTACGCCGAGACCATATCTGAAATGGGTCGGGCTTCTTTACAAGATTATTTGAATTCGGCTCTTCCGGCAGATGTTCATTCTGCTTTTGATCACGCTGTATCTGGTGTCGTCTCTGAGCCCGAACTTATTTTACTGCGTGAGCATTACGACGAGCTTCACCGTCGGCTAACCTTGGATAAAGGGGACCGTGGTGAGCTTCTTCTTCGCCGGATCGTTCCACGTGTCGAACTCGATGAAGAGCCTCCATCAGGGACCTACGGGCGCACAATGTATGAACTTCGTCGTTACTTCCGAGGGGAAGAATTGCGATCCCAGCTGTTGCAAGAGATCGATAAGCCTGAGTTTTTTGGCGACCGTGACGTTCAACGCCCTGGATTTGATGAAATTGGATTAGAGCGCAAGCTTCGGTACGCAGTGGAGAGGCTGCTTAAGGGGGACGCCAGCTCCGAGCAGGTGTTTTTACTACGGCGGTTTCGTGACACTGTCCCGGAGGGCTTCGAAGGGTTTAAGTCTTTGTCTGCTCGGCTGCCAGGGTTTGATTTGAGCTTCTTTATTCCGGGAGCTGTCCCACAGGGCACAGAACCCGGAGCCATGCGGGCGGCTATTCGACGTGTAGAAAATGCGAAAAAGTTTGAGTTCTCAGTTCCGAACGCTGAAGCCAGCCGGGTTTTGTTTTTAGGGGTAACCAAGGTTGACCGTTTTAGAATAACTCCAAAGTTTGAAATCAGTGGCGACGAGATCACGATGTCTCTAGAGCTTTCCGAGTTCCAAATGCGCATCGAAGAATTAACAACTTTTGCAAGAAATGATTTCTCTAGAGTCTTGGATACCTATCGAATCGGGGTGAAGGTTCTTCCCGAAGATGAGGGTGGACCAAAAACTTTGAAGGCCAGTGTTCGGCTTCGTCGTGAACCAGGTACAAACCTTAGTTTTCGTCGCATCGAAGATGGTGAGGCCGCTCAAGTTTTGTCTTTTGATGAACATAACGCTTTTGGGTTGGACTGCCCAACGGAAGTGGACTTCAATGCTGAAGGTCAGGTTGTTGGGACAGATAGCCGGTTTCAGTTTTTTTCTTATGATGAAAATGGTCAAGCCGTCGAGCTTGGAGGCTCTACGAGTCCATCCGGGACAGGGGAGCTGGTTGGTCTGCTGAACGCTTATGTCTGTGAAAACGTTAACCAGACCTTTAAGCAGGTGATGACTTCGACGGAAGAAGTCGATGGCGAAACCTTGTTTTTAGAGCAAAAGCTATCTCGATATTTGAATCAGCTGATAAAAACACATATCACACGAACCTTCGACTTTGGCGGGCTTAGTTTTGATTTGCCTCGCTTGGAGGCTTCGCTTCGAATTGCAGAAGCCGAGTTAGCGAAACAGTTTGAGGCCGGTAAAAACCGGCTGTACCGCATACGTGTGCGGCGCGCGGAAGCGGAGCGACGCTCGCAGAAGCGCCGAGTAAACCGGCAGTTCTTNCGAGAATTTACCACGATGGACGAGCACCTAAAGCAGACCTTGGGTTACGTTCAGCGTTCGGAGCAGGGGAGCGCATTGCGTGACTCCGTTCGAATATGGGTGAAAGAGGCGCGATCTTATATTGAAGACTACGGCGAATCGATCAGTCGAGATCCGTTTGACGGGCACGAGAGGCCGGTCGAAGCATTTAACCAGCGCTACACAGAGATCGTTCGCGCGATCNTCGAGACTCGTCCTAAAGAAGACTTCGATGTCACACCGACAGNGCTGGAACGAGCTTATCGTCGNNTGGTCTTGGGTACGACAGCTGTGGACTTGGAGCGCTATCTGTTTTTGGATCGCCCGCGAACCATAGTCGAGCTGAGACCATCACCGATGGGGCTTGCTTACGCCTACAATCCTCAGCGCGGTGTCCGCCCTATCGAAGACCTTGAGGTTATCGCCGATCGATTTATAGATAAAATTTCGATTCCAGAAACCCAACAGAGGTTACGAGAGGGGCTGAACCCTGATGATCAAGGAAACCTTTTAGCAGGTGTCGGCTTTCACGGGTTCGTGTCGGAGATTCTGCAGTTAATTGCAAAAATGAAGACCGCTTTCGAGGCTCGGGGGCAGCAAGCTTCACAACGGTATGTTGATCTTCAAAAACTGGAAGTCACTTATGATCAGATCCTTTTTGAGCTCAATCGAAAAAAGGATATTTTAAGAACTCGAGAAACCACTTTGGGTGTATTGCCGGAAACGGTTCAGGTTCTTCAAAACGGTTTTAAGGCAGGGCTCCATTCGCCGGGCCTAGCTTGCTATGGTGGTGATGACTTCCATCAGCCGGACTCTTATGAGCCTGACTACGCCTTCAAAGTCGGGCTGAATCTGGATTTAGTTCGTAATTATTTGGCGGACTCGTTTCGTCGGGGCGAAATCTCAGGGTGTGCGAACATTGAGGCACAGCCTGGCGTCGATTCCCCTTGTAACAAACAGGACTTGGGATTTGACCATGTTAGCTTCGAGCTGACGGATCAGCCAAAGGTCGCTTGGGATCCGAAGGCAAAGCGACTGAGCATTGATCTGAGTGGTTTGGTTTTAGATAATGTTCGTAAGTCATGTATTAATATCGAAAACACGGCTGTCCCGACGATGGTCAATCTCGACCTAAAAATCATCGACGGTAAAATGCGTTGGGAATTAGACGAGGACGAGATTTATGAGGTTCGAAAACCCGAACATGTTCGTTGTGGGCAGATACCTTTGGGGTGGTTTCGTGGGTTCTTTCGCAAAATCATTAAAGAAGCTGTCGCCAAGGAAGTGGGCCAGTTTGTCGAGCAGTTTCAGGCTCAGACTTCGCGGCTTTTGGATTTTCAAAATACCTATGCGGATGTNTTAAGGGACCTTGGCGTTAAAGAGATCCCTCGATTGCAGGTGCAGTCTTTCGGTAATGATCCCTTAGGGCCGATTGTGTACTTTTCCTGTCCGCGNCCGGGTGATCCGAACAGTCTACCTGAGGTGCGCAAGCCAGGGCCGAAGGTGTTNAAGCGAGTGATCTGTTGGAAGTTCGGNGAGCAGCAGCGGGAGCTTCTTGATGATGGGTGGGTTTTTGATTACAACCCAGGTGAAGGGGAGCGGGTCGCGAAGCACTATTTGCATGGAACGCATTTAGATCCTCTAAATATGGATCGCCCCAATTATGATGCTTATCATGTCTTAAAGCCGGCAGAGTTCGACGGAGATGTTGTGACGATTCAGTTGGCTCACTTAGCTCAAAGTGACAAGTATTCACCCTATCGAATGTTTCAGCTGAATACTAAAACGGGCGATGCCACGTTGTTATTTAGACAGCGTCAGCCCATGGCCAAGTTTAGTTGTATCACTGAGGTGGCACAATGAAGTGGATCATAGCGAGCGTTATGAGCCTGTCTTTGGTCGCTTGGGGGCAAACCGATGGGCCAAGGTGCAATAACCTTGGGTATTTTGATTTATCACAGTCGGGGCTGTTGAAGATTCTTNATCACGCGATGACCTATCACGGTAACGTCATTGCACAGCAATTAGCAAAACCCATTTCACTAAGAAGCTTGGAAACAGATCGGTGTACGCCTCTATCTATCCGGCAGCTGGANACTTTGGACCCTCAAGGGGACGAACCCAATGCGGTCGAAGTCGAAATCTGTGAAATCCAATTTGTGAACTTACAAAGGTTGGAACAAATAGTTCCGCAGTTCAAAGCATTAAACCCCAACCGCTACGAGCTTTCGTTTTTCTTGCCGANTGATTTGCTTGTTGAAGCGAAAGGGTATGCTTGNGCGCCGAACTGTGAGTTCCCGAAGTACCGGCGTGAGATCCAGGGGCTGCAAGGGCGTCTGAGTGACAAGCCAGGGGCCNCGGTTCGGCTGGTCATAGATATTTTAGATGGGAGCCGAGGTCTGGACCGTTGGCTTCACTTGAGTGTTGTTGAATCTTCGATTGATCTGCCAACAGGCGGATTTAATTTGTTTTATCGGAGCTTCACTGAGGCTGAGCAAGCATCCATTGTGAAATCCATGGTCGCCAGTGCCGCCAGGTGGGCCCAGGCGGAAACGCCTAAATATCGAAATCCCTTGTTTCAAGATCCCATGCTTTCGGAGGTGCCTGTTGGTAGTGCATTCCAGGCTTGTTTAGATCCATCAAAAATGATGACGGACTCCTGCCTTGGTGTTCAACAGCTGCCAGAGGTCACCAAGGCGCGCCAGTTGGAAGAAGCAAGGGTGTTCAATATGCCCAGCGCCGGATTTTATCGTGCGCTTAAGCAAGGCCTTCTAGAGATAAATGGCGCGACAATGAGTGCTGCGACCATCGAGGGGATTTCAGACGGGTTACGAAGTACCGCGCCCAAAATGGAAGAAGATTTGAATGAAATTCTATTCAAGATGGTCGACCGACATCGGGTTGAAATTCGAGAGGCTTTAACCAGTCGTATCAGTGTGGTTCGACCGGACGAGCTTTTAGTGGTCGGTCAACTGCACGCGGCAGCCAAGCGGCGGCCGCACGAACGTTGGCGAGCTCTACGGGAAGATCTTTCAAGTTTAAGCCATACTCGTTTTATCAAAGAAATTGAGCGACTAGAAAAATCGATACTGAAAGATGGGGATGCCGACAAGGCCTTTAACCTGATCGCTCAGATGGAGGCATCAGCCGACAGATATTTCTATCTGGAAGAGTTGGCGCCGGGGCTTCGCGAGTATCGGAGCCACCTTTATGAGTATTATGTGGATTTTATTTCGGACCTCCAGGCTCAGTTGGAGCTGCGTCTGGAAAGGTCGAGTCTTCGTAGAACCTTTAGGCGATCCCTATTGGCGTCACAACAGCGAATGGCCGCTCGGCAAGCGAAGGCGCGTGAGCAACTGCTGCGAGTCGATCAACTCCAGCAAAAAATCGAGCAGCAAGATTTGCCGGATTCGATGAAGTTTCCGGTTGAATTGATTAGTGAAAAAATCGATGTCTATGGTGGGGTCTCAAGGTGGGGTGTTTTTACGTCNTTACTGGATTGCAGCGACNAGCAGCCCGANCCGCCGCGACCCGAACTTGACGACTCCTATCACGTNGCAACNGGGCTTTCGTTGGAAAGTTTGAATCGCTACATTCTTCGCTTATTTGAGTCGGGCGAGCTCAGTCAGGTCTGTTTGAACTATGCTTCTGCCGAAGATTGCGGCACCCAGCTGGATGCGGAGGCTGTTCCAAAGATGAGCTATGTTCCTCCGGCGCAGTCCTGTCCGACCGATGTTCCTTATGGGCTTAGTCGAAATCAAGCGTTTAACTGTTTTGGTTATTTTGAGATCGACGCCAGTCGGTTGACGGCTAGACAGCGTGTTTTGTTTTTTCACGTCAGCGGCGAGTTCAAGGTCAAAGCGAAGTTGCTTCCTGTGGTATGCGAAGACCAACCTAGTGACCTGTGTTTTATTGCTGACTTGGATACCGACGGGGATGGGCTGTTTAGCGAAATTCTAGAGCGTATCGCTCGGCTGGTCGGGTCGGAAAGTGATTTTCGAACAGCTTTGGATCAGGCCGCATTGGACGTCGGCGATTTAATCACTCAGCAAATGCCAGTGCCATCGGACGGGGTCCGTCTTCCTCCTGAATTCCGAATGAACAAATTGGTGATTGGGCCCTTCGGTTTGAAGGCCAACTGGGTTATTCAAGACCCGAATCAAGACGAGGTTATGACTCCCAAGGTGGTTTCGGGCGAAACT
>NYZX01000012.1 GCA_002686065.1 Pseudobdellovibrionaceae bacterium
TCCGTGAAAGATAAGGTATTCACGATGGCTGCGCTGGGGGTCCATCTCATTATACTGGCGAGTCCTAAGGAGCAATCCGAGCTTTCAGGAATAGTAGATATGTCGATGTGTCACATTTTGGTAAAGCCTATTCGGCGACAGGATGTCTTTGAGTCGATTCGTGATAAGAAGAATAGCGCGCAAACCCATGACCCGTCCCCCGTCAATAAAGGCGAGCGTAGAGATCTAAGTGACCTTAGGATTCTAGTTGCTGAAGATAATTTGGTTAATCAGCAGCTGGCCATTGCTATGCTGGAGTCCTATGGGTTAACGGCGGAGATTGCAAACAACGGACAAGAAGCTGTTGATATGCATACCGAAGAGAAGTACGACTTGATTCTCATGGATTGTCAGATGCCTGTGTTAGGAGGCGAAGACGCGACCAAGAAAATTCGATCTTATGATTCAAACACTAAGATTATAGCAATGACTGCGAATGCATTCAAAGCCACTAAAGAACGCTGTTTTGAAGCTGGGATGAATGACTTTGTCACTAAGCCTATCGTCGATGATCAATTAATTGATGCAATTCGGCGACATGCTTCCTAAATTAAGGGCTGGACTAAGGTTGATCCTTGGTCCAGTCACGCAGCTGCGATTAGCTGAAGAATTTTAATCAGATCTTGAGTTTGATATTATCTAAGAGTGCGCACAGTCTTAGTTCTACTGCTATCCATTTTCTTTTGTTCCGCCGCCTCTGCCGAGCTGGTTTTTCGTATCTATTTAGAGAATACGAATCAAACCCATTTTAAAATTCGATCAAAGCAGTCAGAAAACAAAGATGGATCTGGTGAAGTTCGGATGCGTCCAGTACCGTCTTTATCGACTGTTGGCTCCTATGACTTCATGTCGGTGGATGTTCCCAAGGGGCTTGCTGAGCCCTATATCGTCAATGGTCAGGTCGTAAATCCTGAAGGGTTAATTCAAGAACTGATCCAAGCTGGCATTGGAACGAAAGATTATCGTAGTTATAACTCAGATAAAAAGGACAATCGCTATTTCGTTCCTGTTAAGGTCTACTACGATGGCCGAGAAGTCCCCTATGGCGACGGGGAGCTGTATTTTGAGCTTCAGTATGCATTTAGTAAAGAGGCCGTCGAGTTTCAAAGTTATGATCCGGTTTATGTCCCAGGCAAAGTCTGTGGTCCGACGGACTCAAAAAAACCAGAAAGCCTTATTGTGCCCGAGGATGTATTAAAGCTGCCTCCTGATCCAAAGCATGAGCGGTCGACCGCCTTGACCTGTCAGTTTGAGCGTCAGGTGAAGCCGTTAAATGAGGTTTACAATATCTACGACCCCAGATGGAGAAGTTCCGAGTTAGACTGTCGCGGTTGGGTGGATAGAGCGGCCTGTGGAAATGATGTTTGGCACGGGAAAAGTCTAAAAGAAAAGTACGATCGTTTAAAGCAGCTGACGGAAGGCCTTGTTAGTGGCTTGGGAAGCGATTTTGAAACCCATGCCTGCATGGCGATCAAAGAATCGGTCACTCTTCGACCCAGTCTGCGGACTTGGACGGCCTGCTCCCGTGAAGTGATCGAGTCGGTCGATAGCAGTGGAAAACCAACAACGAAAGTGAATTACGCTTATGGACGTCAGACGGCCGTTGGACTGTTTGGGATTCAAAAGGGGACGCTGGGTGATATGATTAAGCGGAAGCTTCGCGAGTTAAGTCCTCGGCGTAAGCAGTTGGTTTGGTCTATTTTGAAGCGGAACGGAGTTTTAGATCAGCAAATAGACGCGATCAACCGTTTGCCTTTGAATGGTGTCAAATGCCGTAAGATTGACATCTGTAAGGATGCTTTAGACAAGCTGTACTATGCGTTGTCGCAAGATGTTCAGCTTCAGGCGGCCTTCAGTGCGATCATTCTGGTCGAGGAAAAGGGGCTAAAGCTGTCTCGTTATCATGGTCAGGGGACCGCAAATGATGCTAAATATGAAAGATCTATTGATCGATGTCGCCGCTGCATTCGTGCTAGATCGAGTGATCAGCACGAATGTTTGTCTTTAGTTCGTAGTGGGATTCCCTATAGTGAGGTCAGCATGACTTCAGGGTTTGACAAGCCCGTGGTGGCTCAATTTTACGAGGATCTTGAGCGCCAAGAAGACTCTTATCAGAATAAATGCAAAAATTCGAAAGCCTTCGAGCCAGGTCCTTGTATATAAGGCTATCCAAGGAAGCTTAGAAGGGATTCGACAGCATCGTCTTCCGACATTTGGTAATGCTCTGCCATCATCTGCGCAAGCTCATTGATCGAAATTTTACCGTCTACCGCGGCAAGAATCTCATATTGGGTTTTTGCCACCTCGAGCTTCTGTTGTAGTGCAGAAGTTAACTGAATGGGTTCGTCGATGTTGGTGATCCAAATGGGTGGTTGGTGTTCACGCCAGCGAAACTGATGGTCCGAGCATTTTTCAAAGACCAAGCACTGTACGGGCTCTGTTCGTCCAGATTGAGTCACAGGAGATTGCATATAAGGAAGGATCGCCTGTTTTGAAGCGACTAGTTTGAACCCGAACTGATCTGCGAGCTCTTTGATTTCTTCGGAACGATAGCTTTGTGTCGAGTAGCGGTCACTGTAGCCAAGCGGACCAAAGTTAACCCAATAGCCACCTTTTTCCAGTAAACGATGGCACTGGAAAAGTAATGTTTCAAGAGGGTGGTTTACAACGTCGATCAGCCATGGCGTCAAAATAGTCTGCAATTTTTCAGATCGAAAGGCGTTATCGGAAATATCACAAAGAGCGGTGTGTAGGCCGTCTACTTTTGCGATGCTGGTCGGCTGGCTTCGGTAGGCGACTTGTTCTAGGTTTAAGGGCGCATCGGGAACATCGTATAGTCCTAGGGGTGTCCCTTGGAATGATCTGTCAGCGACTAAGGCAAGGAGCGGGTTGATGTCGCTGACGATGGTCTCAGTCAGTTGCAGGCGTCGATGTAAGTCGTAGCTAAGTCGGCCGGCCCCAGCCCCAAAGACAAAAAGTCGATCAAATTTTACGTCACCAAGGCTGTCCACAACAAAGTCTAAGTGTTTTTGGTTTTCATCGGTGTCCCAGTGCCAATCTCGAAAAATGTTTTGAAAGTAGGCGTGTACTTTCGGCAAATCGAATTGCAGGTTTAAATGCTCGGGATATTTTCCGTCCATCTGTAAGATCGGGCTAAGCAATGCTTCAAAAGCGGCATGGTTATATCGTAAGGCCTCTAAGGTTTTGTCCATCCGTTTGCGTGTCGATGGCAAGGCCGCTTTGGTGTTTTCTAGCTTTTGAATTTCAATGAGGTGGGCATCCACAAATTGACGTAATTGTTGGCGCCATTTCGCCAGGCTCAGATCAGGGTTATTAAGCAGCCATGGCAGGCCGTCTATCGTCAGTAGTGGGGCTTTGGTTCGCTTGTTAACAAGCTGTCCTTCGCTAAGGATCAGGTCATCTTTTGTATTTGGGTATTTTGAATAACGTGTAAATGGACTATCAGACATAGGGGAAGGCTACCGTGGTACGGCCAAGGCGGCAACGCTTGTTTTCCGTTCGAGCGCTCACTAAGTGAGGGTCGCCTATGTGTCACAGGCTTTTTGATTTCCTGATAAAGTCCTGTCAAAACCTGTCTAAAACTAAGACAGTGTCTCATAGTTATACAGAACCTTCGACGTGAATTCCATTGTGAACTCAGACACTTAGGGCAGTCGCCGTTAAGATCCTTAGGGAAACAAAAGGGAGTTTGTCATGGGATTTACCAGAGGGATTTGTGCCTTTCTGATCTGTGTTGTTAGCAGCTCAGCACTAGCGGACACAGCGGCACTGTTTAATCAGTTCTATTACATCGAACGAAATAATAGCGGCGAGGCCGTTCGCATTCGGCTGAAAGAAGATAAATCCACCGAGGCGGTGACCGAAGATGTTCTTAATGACTTGGCGTCAGGTCTCTTTGCTCTTCAAAGCCAGAAGTCGAGCATGGTTTCAAGCGACTTTCAGAGTGAGCTTGAGTGGGACCAGTGGACTGAAGAAGATAAAGAGGCTTATCGCCTTGCCTTGGGTGGAGTTGATCAGTCGGTGTTGTTTTCGAATGCTCGTAAAGATAAGGGGTTTATGCGAGTGTTACGGCAGCTGGAACTAAATCTGTTTCGTCTTCGATACACGAAAGATATCGCTCATGTCACGGACCCGCTTTATTTTTACGAAGGCGAGGTCGAGCGTAAAATACGAAAAGAGCTTTGGAAGTTAGCGGACTCTATCTTTGATGAAGTTCCTATTCTGAATATTGTTCGCTTCGTGATTAGTGAGACCATGGGTATGTACCGAGTCCGCCAGCGCTTTTTTCAGCACTTGTTGCTTCATATCTTGGAAGCAGATCCGCAGGGCTCAATGATCGGCCTTAGTTCGGTCGAGGTGGATCAAGTCAGATCATCGATCTATGCGTCCAGGCTGAGTTATGATGATATTTTGGATATGGATGATATTCTTGATCAGTGGCAGAGCTATGGAAACGAAGAGCAAACCGAAGCGATACAGCAGGCTGAAAAGCGGTTTAAGCGTTATCAGAGACGGTTTTTCACAGATGTTTCGGTTCCCTATAGCTACGCGTTCAACGAAGGTCAGCGCACAGGTCGTCGTAACCGTCTTGAGGTCTACAATCTATCTGTTAAGAAGTGGCGCTATTCTGGTCAGCCGTCCTCGGCTTATATTTTTCGCAAGCCGGATAAGATTTTTCAGTCTCGGGTGGTATTGAGGGGGCTGCAATTGGCTCTTCGCTTTGTCAGCATTCCGATTCCATTAGTTGGCAGTCGAGTCCGTCGATTTTTCGACAAGACGATTCGAAGCTTCTATGCCGGTCAGCGCGAAGTTGAAGGTGGTCTGTTTGGGTATTTTGTGGCTCATTGCCAGTTGGACAAGGCGATGCAGGTCGTGAAGCAAAATCTGAACCCCGTTTTGCAGCGCTATGTTCGCGAGCAGATTCAGCCATCTTTGTGTGTGGCAACAGAATAGTCCATTGGGCCGTAATGTTTTGACAGCCTATCTATAGCTGTGCTGCGATAGGGTATGTTTCAATACGGTCTCGAAGTACTTCAAAAAGATAGCGAGCTTCTCGAAAAACTAAAAGGGCGTCGTGTCGGCGTCCTTGCCAGTCCTGCCTCAGTGGATCAAAAGCTGGGGCATATCATGAACTGGGCTCATGATAGCTCAAGTATTCACCTTAGTTGCGGGTTTGGAGCTCAGCACGGCATCTTTGGCGAAAAGCAAGACAACATGATCGAATCCGATGATCAGATGGATTCGAAGTACCAGGTGCCTGTTTACAGCTTGTATGGGCAGGTCCGACGACCCACAAAAGAGATGCTCGATCAGTTTGATGTTTTATTGTTTGATCTACAGGATCTGGGCTGCCGTATTTATACCTTCCTAACGACTTTGATTTATATCGCAGAAGACCTGCAGGGAACCGATAAGGAAATTTGGGTCCTGGATCGTCCGAATCCGGCGGGCCGGGTGATCGAAGGGAGTCTGTTGAAGGAAGGCTTTGAATCATTTGTTGGCGTTGGGCCGATTCTAATGAGGCACGGTTTGACCCTTGGGGAATGCCTGAATTGGGCCGTTAAAAAGTTTGGCTATGACGTTAAGACCCGAGTCGTTCCAATGAAAGGCTATCGCCCGGATAGCACTCCTTGGCCACAGGGTTTGTCTTGGATTAATCCGTCGCCAAATGTTCCGACTTTGTCCATGGCTCCTATGTATGCCGGGACGGTGCTTCTAGAGGGAACTCATCTGTCTGAGGGGCGAGGAACAACGCGGCCACTGGAACAGTTCGGGGCTCCTGGGTTTGACTCTGAAAAAATCATTTCCTGGATGTCTAAAAACTTGCCTGAAGGCTGGCTTGAAGATTGTTTGCTGCGACCTTGTTTTTTCGAGCCGACCTTTCATAAGTTTAAGGGGGAGCTTGTGGCAGGGATTCATATCCATGCGGATCTTCCTCATCATGATCCGAATGGATTTGTTCCTTATCGTTTGATTGCCGGGTATTTAAAAGCGGTTCACCAGCTTTACCCAGATTTTGAGATTTGGAAACAGCCACCCTATGAATACGAAGAGCGTCTTCTTCCCATTGAAATCCTAAGTGGTGGTGAGAAATTAAAGCAGTTTGTTGAAGATGATCGGTTTAGCGCCGAGGATTTCGATCGATTCCTACGTCAGGACGAAGAAGCGTGGCAGAAAGAAGTTCTTGATTTGGATGTGTTGATCTATAAGTAGCCTAAGCGACCAGGTCTCCGGCCTCGTCTGGGCGGTCCCGGTAGTTCGTGTCCTCTAAGACCTTATTGATCGGGACTTTGATCTTAAAGGTGCTTCCTACACCGACTTCGCTTTCCAAGTGAATTTCGCCACCCATGCCTTCGATCAGTCGTTTAGAAATGGGCATCCCCAGTCCCGTGCCTTTATGGTGTTGTGCCACTTTGCCGAGGGTTTCGAATTCGTTGAAGACCTTTTTTTGATCGTCTGGGGAAATTCCTTTTCCGCTATCCTGTATCGAGACCTCGACGAATTCATCTGTCCTAACCGAGCGTATACGGACCCATCCTTCCTCTTTATTGTATTTGATCGCGTTGGACAAAATATTTGAAAGGACTTGCTTCATCCGGGTCGAGTCAAAATAGCACAGTTGTGGACTCATAACTGAGTCGTCCAGTTGAAGTTCAATTTTTACAGCTTGGGCGGATGATTCTTGTGACTCCACTTCGCTGCGCAGAGTCTCGTGAAGGTCACGATGCTGAATATAAAACTCCATGCGGTTTGCCTGAATTTTGGCGAAATCTAGGATGTCATTAATGAGTTCCGAAAGATGGATACCTTGGTCATAGATCATGTCTGTGAATTCTTGGCGCTGTTCATCTCCATCGTATAGTCCAAATTTCAATATTTCTGCGCTGGCAATCATCGCAGAAAGCGGGGTGCGCAATTCGTGAGTGGTTAAAGCGATGAATCTGTTTTTTGCAATATCTAATTCTTTTAGCTGCGAGTTCTGTCGAATCAGTTCTTCGTAGGCTGACTTGATTTCAGCCTGTTTGGCAGTAATGTCTCTTTGAAGCTTTTTTTGCAAGGTAACGTCTTGAATCATCAACACAACGTAATTCGATCCTTCGATGGTCGAGTGTTTGACGCCCATATTGGCAATGAAGTACATCCCATTGGCTTTGCTGATCATGATGTCTTGGTAAAAGCCTTCATGGTTAAGTAAGTCGGTGCTGAAGGGGCGAAAATCGCCGCGAACCTTTTGTTGAGGTGGAACCCATGAGTCCAGTGAGATCGCGTCGCAATCCTGATCCATTGGAATTTCCAGTTGTTGTTTGGCGATGGAGTTAGCAAAGACACAGGAATTAGTTGATGTATTCCAGGCGACAAAGCCCATGAAGGCCTCATTCACAATGGTTTCAAACAGTTCTGACGAGGGAACTTTTGACATCAGGCGTCCTCTCCGTTGATAGCGCGAATGAAATCTTCGGCCTTTGATAGCGAGGCTTTGACGTCACGGGCAACGGATTTAAAGCCTTGATCTGGGTCGATCCCCAGTCGCTCCATAACGTCCTTTGGAACGCCAATCACTTTATCGTGTCCGCTGTCTCCAAATTTTAAGGCGTGAGTCAGGAGGTTCGCAAAATAAACAATGTCTACGGCTTGGTTCAGTTCCGGGGTTAGGTCTCGGCGGAGGTTTGGATTTTTTTCGTGATGAAACTCTATGCAGGCTTTCATCGCAAGGGGGAGCCGCCATTTTTTAGAAAGCAAGGATCCGATGGCAGTATGTGGTGGGTAGCCCAGCTCCATTTCGGCTTCGACATAACTCATTTCTTTCGCTTTGGCGAAATCTACAAGTTCAACAAGGCTATTGTCATCAATGACGTAAAGGGCAATTTTGCCCATGTCATGGATTAGGCCTGCTGTAAACAAATCGGAAGGGATTGGGTGGTTGACCGCCTTGGCAATGGTTTCGGACGCCATGGCAACCCCAACAGAATGTTGCCAAAAGGCGTTCATATCAAACTTTGTGGGCCCTGAGACTTTAAGTGCGTCGACAATTGACGAGGCTAGGACAAGCTGATTGACGGTATCGAAGCCGATATAGCCGATGGCGCGCGCAAGGTTGCTGACTCCACCTGGGATCGCGTAGTAGGCCGAGTTCACAAGCTTCAAAACCTTCGTTGTCATTGCTTGATCATTTTCCATAATTGATTCGACGTCTTTTGTCGAAGACATTGGATCGTTGATGACTTGTGTGAGCTCATAGACGATTGTCGGAAGAGTTGGAAGCTCTTCTACTTTTTCTGAGATATACTCTTCGTTGAGCTTCTGTGCGACCGCCATCTACAAAAAATCCCGGTGAATGAATCAACGTCCGCTTTAAGCGGCGAGGTTTGGAAACTGTTTGCCTGGAAAAAGCTCCTGCAGTTTGCTTGTCACCCGTTGAAATGTGACGGGCTTAAGGATGTAGCCATTGACCCCCAAAGCTTTTGCTTCGACGATATACTCTCGATCTGAAACAGCCGTAACAAGAACGAAAGGTGTATCTTTCTGGCTTTCGATGGAGCGAACTTTTTTAAGAAGCTCGATGCCATCCATCTTCGGCATCATGATATCAGATATTACTGCAACGATATTGGCGTCTTTGTGCTCTTCAATGGCTTTTAAGGCGACTTCACCATCCTCACAGCCAACAACTTCGTATCCTAACTTTTCAAGTAAGTGGCAAAGAATCTTCCGGTTTGGTGGAGAGTCTTCAGCGACTACGATGACTTCTTTCGACGGTTCTTGATCAGCCATATAACGACGTCCTTTCCTGCATACCTCATCTTTTCGGCATATTCCGATTTAATATGAACGGATTTCCAAGGATTAACTCTTGCTAATCAAACCTTAAAGCTTGCTTACAAAAGTCGAGACTTGAACGGCTGGATATCTCAGGCTGAGACGCCGGTGGCTGTGTCTATTTTTGACTGATGTTTTTATTTGCCGTGACAACTTTCTGTTTTTGGCGTTCAGAGTGCTCTTGAAGGCGCTTTTTCAGGCTGTCGTTACTTAACGAAAGAATACGCACGGCTAGGAGGGCTGCATTGACTGAGTTGTCGATACCTACGGTGGCAACAGGTACGCCTTTAGGCATCTGAACAATCGACATAAGGGCGTCTTGTCCGTGAAGGGCCGTGATATTTACAGGGACCCCAATGACAGGTAGAGGGGTGCAGGCAGCAACCATTCCAGGCAGATGGGCGGCGCCCCCGGCACCGGCGATAATCACCTGTATGCCTCTACCTGCGGCGGCTTTTGCGAACTCGACCATTTCTTCAGGAGTGCGGTGAGCTGACACGACCTGAATCTCGAAGGGGACTTCGAAGGCTTGTAGTGTCTCTGTGGCCTTGGACATGATTGGTAAATCCGAGTCGCTTCCCATGATGATCGATACTTGTGCTGTCATACTTTGATCCTACTTCGATGTTTTTTAGCCGCCAACAGGGCTTTATCAGAATTAGACGCAAGGGCGGTGATATGACCCATCTTACGTCCTGGGCGAATTTCATGTTTTCCGTACCAATGTAAGCGTGAATCCGCGCTGGTCGCTAGCTTTGGGGTCTTGGCCGTGCCACCAAGAATATTGTACATGGCGAACTCGGACACAGGCTGGATCTTTTTTGGGAGGTCCCTGTTTAATCCAGCAGCAAGATGTAGTTCGAACTGGTCAATGTGTAGAGCTTCCATCGTATAGTGTCCGGAGTTATGAACCCGAGGGGCAAGTTCGTTGACCAAAAGTCTGTCGCCAATTTCAAAAAGCTCGAAGGTTAATAGTCCGACGTAGTCCGTGGATGTCATGAAGGATTTGATCTTGCGCACCAGTCTAGCTAGGCCAGGGTGGTCGACAGGGCCCTTGACCCACAAGCACCTAGAGTCTTTTTGGTAGGTCTGAACCAGGGGAAGGACCGACATTTGGTTGTTCTTATTTCGAGCCACTCCGATAGCGAGCTCTCGTTGAAAAGGCACCCAGGCCTCGGCAATCCATCCCGGCTTAAAGTTCTCAATTCGTGTGATCTGTTTTTGAATGGCCGATTTGGATTTCAATAGGATCGTGCCGTATCCATCGTAGCCGTCTCTGCGTTGTTTTAACACCAAGGGGAGCCCTAGGTCAGCGATCGCGACCTGTAGGTCATCCATATCCTTAACGGCCAAAAATGGAGAGGTTGGCAGCCGAGCTGTATGGATCAGTTCTTTTTGAGAAAGACGATCTTGAAGTTGAAGCATGAGATCGGCTCGAGGAAAGACTTCGAGGTCAGGAATCTTTGAAAGGGCTTTTAAGTCACTGGGGTTGGCGAATTCGCTTTCGAAGGTTAAGTGAGTCAAAGATCGACAAAAGGACTTTAATGAGGCGTCGTCGCTTTTAACAAAGTCTGCGACCTGTGCGGCGGGGTCCGTTTCTGCAGCGACATAGGATTGGCAGTTTAGTCCCATTTGGTGGCAGCGAGCGGCCATCATCCTGGCCAGCTGACCACCGCCTAAAAATCCCATTTTTTGTGCTTTCTTCTTCATGGATTCTCCAACAGGCGCTATCTTACCACCATGTTAAAGCAAATCGAAGGCCTTCCTGAGGGCATCAATTTTCCATTGGCTTTGGCTCCGATGGTGGGGCTAAGTCATGTGGCCCTGCGCTTAGTGGTAAGGGATTACCTTCCTGATCAAGCTCGAACTATTTGGCCGACGGAAATGTTGAGCTCGTGGAAGCTTCCAAAGGAAGTCCTGGGCCAAACCAATGAAACATTCCGAGGCCCTAACGAGCAGGATTTGGTGCCGCAAATTTTAGGGAACGAGGAAGAGCCCATTCGACAAAGTATTCAATCTTTGCAGGCTTGGGGTGTTGAGGGTGTCGATATAAACATGGGGTGCCCTGTTCGAAAGGCTTTGAAGCATAACTACGGTGTTGCATTGATGGGTGATCCTGAGTACGCGACTGAGGTGGTGTCGATGGCCGCTCGATCAAGCCAGGTTCCGGTTTCGGTAAAATTGCGTGCTGGCCGGCAAAACGACCTGGACTTTCTGTCCGGGTTTGTCGATGGCCTTGTCGCTGCTGGAGCAAATTGGATCTGCCTTCACCCGCGAGTGGGCGAGCAAAAACGTCGCGGTAAAGCGGACTGGTCTCAGATTGGTTATTTAAAAAAACGCCTTTCCTGTCCGGTTGTTGGCAATGGAGATGTGCAGAATATTGCCGACTATCATCGAATGAAAGATCAGACGGGTTGTGATTTGGTGATGAGCGGACGAGGGCTGGCGGCAAGACCTTGGATGCTTTGGCAGCTGGCCGAGGATATCGGGCTTGGGCTTTCGTCACGACCGGGGGAAGCCGCGCCCAGGACCCCGGAAGAAGAAGGGGCCGAGTACGGCCGTGCCTTATTGCGGCTTATTGAAGAGCTAGAACGCTATTTTACTCCGCATGAAGCGATGAAGCGATTACGGTTTCATTTGCGTATGACCAATATGTGGTTGGATTATGGGCACAGTCTTATGAAAGCCATGAATAATTCGCCGGATATGATGGCTGCCAAGTTAGCGACTCAGCAGTTCTTTTCCAAGCCACAACGGATGTCAGCTTCGTCCAACTTGGTCGGATAATCAGTCTTGATTCAGTAGACGATCCAGTTCGCCAGATTGGTTTATAGCTGAAAGCTCTTGAAAGCCGCCGACGAAATGGTCCCCAACAAAAATCTGTGGGACCGTTCGCATACCTGTTTTTTCTTTGAGGTCTAGAAGCTCTTGGTGCTTCCCTTCTAGGTTGATTTCATCAAAAGGGACACCCTTGTTTGTCAGCAAGGACTTCGCTCGAACGCAATAGGGGCAATAGGCTGTCGTATATACTTTAACTTGTGGCATAAGGACTCCGCCGGACCAGTTTACCCCGAAATGAACGGATTAGAAATGGTCTATTTAAAGGTGTATAACTTCCACTTCCAGAGCTTCTGAGATCTCTTCAGCTAATTTGTGTCCCGCCTCTGGGTTTCGGCCAGACCCAAACAAAACGGAATGAAAATTCACCGTCTTTTTTAAGGTGTGTAGGCCCTCAGATAGGCTTCCAGGAAGGATTTTTACCGTCAATATGATGTCTTTATTGTAGACCGGAGCGATCTGTTGCGAAACGACCCTCTGTAGGCTTTCATAAAAGAAGCCTTCGTTATCTTTGCCATCTTCCGCGTGGAAAATAATCAATTCAAAAGGGTTGCTTTCGTTTCTTAGGATTTGTCGAAGCGACCGGTTGATAAGGCTTCGGACTCCGGTTCCACCCGCGCAAAGGACATAGCGTTTCAGGTCTTCCGGTAGTTCAGTGCTGAGTGAGAACTGCCCTAGGCCCAAGCGTAAATCGTGGCGTCGTTCTAGTCGTCGCTCGAGCTCACCCCACCGGTAGTAGGCCATTCCAAGCAAGGTGACAAAAAATAGGACTGTCAGCATAAGTAACGCATCATTACTGGCATGGGAAACCAGCTGCATACAAGCGAAGGCTAAAACCAAGCCTGAGAAAAGTGGGACGACGGGAATCTTTCGACGCTCAATCATTAAGATCCAGTTGCTGAGGTATTCTTCTGGGGTGTCGCGACGGTGGTCCCTGTTTCGAAGTAAGACCACCCCGATGCAGAAGCTCACCATCACACCAAGGAAGGCGATTTCGTAGACTTTTGCGACGATTTCGACTTCGCCCGCGACCAAGGCGGACATCATCATGGCGATGACCATGAAGGGGAGGGCGATCAGCGGATACCCTTGAATGTTGGGATATTTATGGGCAACGCGGTAAAGCAAAAATTGAGGTAGATTTCCCTGCTTTGACATCGTTGTCGCCAAACCAATAAAGCCGACAAAGGCCGTATTCGTTGCCGCAAACAGGGTCAACATCGCGTCGATCACCAAAATGAAGGCCAAAGGGCGCCCGCCTAGTTTGTTGGCTAGGCCGGATAGAAGGTAGTTTAAGTTCGTGTCGATTTGCTCTTGGCTCAGCAAGGCCAAGCACAAAAAGGAAATGGCTGGTGCGGTCAACGAAACCAAAATCACCACAATCTTATATAGCTTTCGGACGGTGACCATGGTGGGTTCTTCAAGTTCTTCGACAATTTGGGCTGCCGATTCGAACCCTGTAATGCCTAAAAAGGCCGCCGAAAACCCGTAAAGAAGCATCCCGATCGTCAACGGACCATCGGGCTTAAATCCTCGCATCTTTTCGAAGTCGACNTCGTCCCAATTCAGGCCAAGAAAGACAAGCCCCCATACAGCGATGACAAGTAAAAGTGAAAAGTGGATCCCGGCAATCACAGTAACAAGCTTTGCTGGCTCCTTGATGCCTTTCGTGTTCAGTAATCCAAACAGAACAATTGGAATAAACGACAATAGNACGACCTGTGAACTGGCCAATCCCCCTTCAAACAGACTGGAAATATAAAAACCACCCGAGAGCGAGCTAACTGCAGCTGTTGCAAGGTAGGAGACAAAAGTCAAAGCTCCGGCAAGAACCGCGGCACGACGCCCGATTCCGCGAAGAATCATCGAGTAGGCACCACCGTTATAGGGGCTAAGGGCAAGACCTTCTTCGTAAGTCTTTTTAAAAAGCCACATCATTAAACAGGTTGTTAGGACAAAGACGGGGGCGAGGTATCCAACAATGGGATAAAGAATGCCCGTTCCGTAAAAGATAGATGTCCCAATATCTGCGCCAACAATACCAGCTGCGATCACCCAATTTAGGCCTTGGCCTTTAGGTTTTCCACTCATCTTGAACTCTTTCTTTTGTGAGCAGCCATAATACTATTTGGGTCGGGTTTGTCCATGCATTCCTAGGGGCTCGTATAGGATCTGTTTAGGGGTGAACTAGAGATTCACCCCGTGGGTTGATCGTGGCATATTGTGGTCTATGTCAGTCCGTCTTGAATGCCCGTTATGTGGCTCTGAAAGCCAGAAGATATTTTATGACCAGGTTGAAAAGGCCTACGGAAAGATGGTGAGACGGGCCTATTTTCGCTGTCAGGATTGCCGCCTGATTCACTTAAACCCCCAATTCCGGTTGTCTCCGGAAAAGGAAAAGCAGCGCTATCAAGAACATGATAACCAGATTACCAAGTCCTACCTGAAATTTTTATCTCGTNTGTGGGGGCCTCTGAAGTCCCATCTTCAAGAAGGCATGACGGGGTTGGATTATGGATGTGGTCCTGTTCAGGCGATGGCTCAGCTGGCCGCCGAGGATGGGTTTCAGTTGGATAGCTATGACTTGTACTTTTATCCCGAGGGGGGCGAGGGGCGGCCCTACGATTTTCTGATTCTTAGTGAGGTCATCGAGCATTTTGCCGAAGTCGGCGTGGAGCTCGAGCGGTGTTTAAGTTACTTAAAGCCTGGTGGGATCGTTGCTGTGATGACCGAAATCTACGAGCAGCAGGACTTCAAGGCCTGGCATTACCGGATGGATCCGACGCATATCAGTTTGTTTTCGGTGGAAACTTTTGATGCTTTGGCAAAACAGTTTCAGCTTCAACTATTGTTTCGAGACTCTCGCGTCCATATNTTCAAATCGACGCTGACTGAAACACCCTAAGGCAGCGGGTTTTGATGAGGGCCTTTTGATCTTGCTGTAGTCGNTCTTTTCGTCGGTAGACAACGCGTTCGAGCCTTTCATNTTTTGTGTAGGACGTCCAGTTGGTGNTTAGCGTCTGGTACTGGTGTGATGAAAACTGAGAGATTCCGTTTTTNGTGAATACGTATCCACCCACTAAATAGGTGATAGCATGGGCCCACTCGCCGTTTGGATAGGCGAAGATGATCACATCCTCCATTTTAAGATCGTCGGTCTCAGGGATCATTTTGTGGGTCTTAGACAGCGCCACTCTAAGTGTGTCGGCCCGATCAAAAGAGGCCTCTGTCGAGTGTCGAAGCGTCATNGCGCGAGCACAGTTNAAGCAGTTTGGTCCGCCATCTTGGTGATACTGATAGAGGTGCTGTTTCACAAAGGGATGTAGGAACTCTTCTAANGGGACCAGGGAAAGCTGGNCGGGATGGTCACCCACGTAGCTCAGAATATCTTGTAGGATCTCGTTTNCNGGGCGGGACCCACTTAAAGTCGATGCAATATCTTGATAGTGGGTTGGGTCGGTGAGGTCTAAATATAAAAGCGGAGTTTCAAGCTGGACTTCGTGCNTACTGAGATAATATTTAATTTGATTNTCGCGCACAGCTAATGGGAGTTCTCTCCAGATGGCAGGAGTTATGGGTGTTCGGTACAAATCTTTGTTGTAGATCAGATTGTTCAGTGCGTGAGCCTCTAGGTCGGGCGACAGGTCCCAAGACTGAATGTCTTGAATCAAGGCTTCTTTGCTGTCTGACTTTAAGGAGGGTGGGCCGTATCCTGTGCGATACAAATACTNGTAAATCGCTAAAAGATCGTCTTGTGGGATGGATGATTTAACCNGTGGTGTGGCGATGATAAAATAGCCTTTTTCCGCGTNAATAGATCTGTAGAAGCTGCCAAACTTACCGAGCAGTTCAGGGCTGATCGAGCGAGTCAGNTCGCGCTTAATAAGGGTCATGACCTCTTCACTCAGAAGTCCGCCCATGTCTTCGGCGAAGTGATTGAAGTCATCTATGGGCCATAGTTCAAACTGACCGACAAGATTTGTCATCCACTGTCTACGAATTTCACGGGAAGGTCCGGCCGGAGCGTCGCTTTCAATCAGCCAACTGGGCCCAGCATAGCTTTGGAGCGAAAGTAGAAGCCCAAAAATGAAAGTCATAAAATGGATGGTCATCATCTGACTTTGACTGCAAAGGTTTGGCCATTTCGGATAAGGTGATGTGGCCGAATCTATTGACCCGTATCCTGCACGGGAATCCACGTGGCCTTTGGTGCTTCTCGTTTTTTGTCCTTTGGCTTTCTTGGGTAATCGGAAATGTCTGGACCATCTATGGAAGAGCGAAGGTACATATGTAAAACGGGAACAAGCTGGTTAGCCTCGTCTTTGGCGTAATGGAATATGACGTCACGATGGATGTTTTTTATTGGTAAATGTCGGCCCCAATGTCCGAGAGATCCATAGGTAAAGGACTGGCCTCTTTCTGTGGGCTGTAGGTAGTCGGAGTCTGTCAACTGACTTGGAACTCCGTCAGCCCCTATGTCAGCAAGGCCGTGGGTGCCTGGGATGGTATAGGTCTCAAACAAGCAGGTTAAAAAGGTATCGGCTTCGCAGAACTGCTGGCGCGACATCAATTTGCTGACGACCAGGTCGTTAGACTCGCTGAGGTCTGTCCCCATAATGATCCGTTTTGGGTCGGCGGTCCCCTCATCCAGTTCCCGTTGCAGTCGGGGTAAAAGCTCTTCCAGGAAGTCATCCGACTCAGAGGCTGGGTTCGACAATTGATCAGGAGCCCCCTTTTGCCACCAATGAGTCATCCG
>NYZX01000013.1 GCA_002686065.1 Pseudobdellovibrionaceae bacterium
AATGACGGTCCCTTTGACATTTTTTGTTTCACTCATAGGTTAGAATTACCTTGAATCGAAAGGCCTGTCACGATTCCAAGTGTTGGCTGTACTTCCGGTGGGTCGAGTTACTTGGCGTACTCGACCGCTTGAGTTTCGCGCACCACAGTGACGCGAATGGTTCCAGGGAAGGCCATATCTTCTTCGATTTTGTGAGCCAGCTCTTGGCTCAGTTGAAGCGCTTTCATGTCGTCGACTTTTTTGCTGTCGACCATCACTCGAAGTTCGCGCCCGGCGTTTAAAATATATGTGGCGGTGACGCCCCTTGTTGATCGACCAATACGTTCAAGGTCTGCCATCTTCTGTGAGTAGGAGTCTGCTGTCGAGCGTCGAGCCCCTGGGCGTGCTCCCGAAATCGCATCGGCGGCTATGGTCAAATAGGCCAGTTCAGTGGATGGTTGCTCGTCAAAGTGGTGGGCACGTACGGCGTGAACCACGTCTTTTGCTTCCCCGTGTTTGTCGATAAAGTCGGCGCCGATCACGGCATGGCCACCATCAATGCTGTGATCCATCGCCTTTCCGATATCGTGCAAGACACCCGCGCGTCGGCCTTTGGATTCGTCCAGGCCAAGCTCGGCACAAAGTAGTCCGCACAGCCAACCAACCTCACCGACATGATAAAACTGATTTTGCGAGAACGAGTAACGGTAGCGAAGCGATCCCAACATGTCTCGAACATCACCATGCATGTTCTTTAGCCGAAGTTCCTTTGCGATGCGGTTGCCATCACTGCGGATTTTTCGAAACAATTGTCTTTTTGATTGTTCGACCATCTGTTGAATACGCTTTTGGTCAACCCACTTGTCTTTCATCAAGCGCTCGACCGTCAGTCGCGTGAGTTCCCGACGAACGGGGTCAAAGCCGGATACGTTTAAAAACAGTTTTTCAGGGAACAAGGTCAAATCAACGCCAATCATTTCTTCTAGAATTTTGACGTTTTCACCGTTTTCGCCACACACTTTTTTCATCACGCGTTCGTCGGCGAAGTTGATATTAGGAATACCACGTTCGGGGCTATAGGCGCGTTCGAATCGGTTTAAGATCGAATAGATGGTACGCTTTGCTCGGCGTTCAGATTCCGCGTAATCCAGCTCTTCTTGGGCTTGAATATCCTGTTGGGCGTCGCGTTTTGCCTCTTCAATAAACTTATCTTTAAGCTGGGCAATCAACTGATTGGGATCGTCTTTTACTTTGGCCTTTAAAGCTTCAACGATTTTTTCACGTTGTGACTTAAGGTTGTCCCGGCGAGCACGAAGCTCAGCCTGGATTCGCTCGACGCGCTTGGTTTTGTCTTTCACCGACTGTTCCAAGCGTCGGACTTGTTTGGCGACTTCACGTTGTTTGGCTTCAAGTTCACTGGCCTTGGCTTGAGAGCGCTCTTGCAGGCGCTCGATTTCTACAAGCTTGGGTGCTGAGTATTCGTCATAGTCAATTTGAAGCTGGTCTTTTAATTCAATCAATTGGGCTTCAAGTTCTGATTTTTTGTCCGCAGCCTTTTCAAGGGCTTCGTCGACAAGCTCTTGGCTTTCGATTTCAGCGGACTTCAGTTCTTGGCGTCGTTGCCATCGGTGAAGCACCCACGCAAGGGTCAAACCAAGGCAAAGACTGATAGCAATAATAGCAATGGACAACTTAAAATTCCCCTTTAAGTAAGGGGCCTAGAATAGCGCTTTTCATCAGGGGATGCCAGCGTCGAAAGGGGCCTACCTATCGGTTTTTGCTTCCAGCGGCGACCTTAGCAAAGTTTTCCGGGATCCAGCGCCTGGCGGTTTTTACAAAAGAGTGTGGCAAGCCAAAGAAGGAGAAAGAGCAAATAAATCGGTTTTGTTGCTTTGAGTCAGGTTCTGAGTGGTAAAAGCGGATACAGACGGATTTGTCCGGGGCTTCTTCAAACAGACTTCCTTGTAGGAATAAAAAACTGCCTTCTCGAACTTTAAACGGAAGAGGGAGCCGTGAGCCGAACTCAGAGATCTCGGGCAGGCGTCCCGGCTTTCCGGCAAAGCAGTGTCCGGCTTCAAGGTCTTTCCAGCGAATATTCGAGTCTTGGTAGGGGCTAAATCCAGACTTCGTAATGCGTACAAGGTCCGCCATAAGCAAATGTCGCGGAGGTTGGGACGAATAAACGTTTCTTGCAGGAATCTTGCTGAAATCTTCAAGTGGGCGGTCTGTCGAATTAAGGATCAAAAGGTTGGGGCGGGGGTGATTCTGATGAAAGCGAGATTTTGCCAATTGGGCTTCTAGCTCCATATACCAACTTTCCACGTCGGCCGGAATCATGGCGTCATCGATGATGATCGTATCAATTTGTAAGACCTTCGAAACCTTGCGTTTGCTGAGGTTCGTGCCCGGGTGAGGAAGGTCTTCTTCCTGGGGAATTTCTATATCGATCTGGGCTGTGATCGGAACCACATCAAGTCCGTGCGGTAGGCTAAATTTAACCTTTGCCAGTCGACCATCCCCATCGGCCGAATTAAGTCGCATCAATTCGGAAAAGCTAAACTGTTTGAAGATTTTTTTCAGTGACTCGTCGAGGGCGGCCTTTGTTTTTGGAAGTTCAAATAGCTTTTCCCAGACGCGGGGTTCGATCGGGTTGAAAAACTGGAGGGCTGGAAAACCCAGCAGTAAGTCGGACTCCGTCGGTTTGTTAAAGCAATGAAGTAGTTCTCGGCTTTCCAGGTCAATCGTGAAGCTGACGCGGTCCTGGTAAAGATCTTTTTCCGTTGCCGGCGGGATGTCTTGGTCTAAAACATCAGACCCATCAATGTATTTTTCGTGAAAGTCTTTGTATAAGCTTTCTGTGCTGACATGGCAGTTGCTGATCCCGGCTAAGACCATATCCGAAAGTTGGTTGCCTCGCGTGACATCCGTATCCAGAATGACAACGCCTCGAAACCGCTTTTGGTCTTCGGATAAAAACAAATTGTAGGGACTGAACTGAAAGGCCTTTGGGTCATCGATGTCTAGGATCTTGAAGGGTTTGCCTTCTTCCATCGTGTACTTTCGAATCAGGCTAAGCTGTTCCGGCTGTAGGCCGTAATAGTTCGAGGTCGTCAGGTAGGCGCCCTTGTGATCAGGGTCCTCTGTTGTCGCTACCGTCTTTGCCATGACATCAATCACATCAGCGGTGCCGTCGGCTTTGATCAAATGTCGTTGAATAGATCCTAACTGGCCTTCTTTTTGGGTGCGAACGACGAAGCCAATTTCGTTGATTTTGACGACTGGGATCAGCTGTGAAAACTCAACGTTTAGTGGCAATTTAGACAGCGATAATATACTGGGTTCCACTCGGTCGGGAAGCCCAAGCACGATTTCCAGTTTTTGCTGAGTCAGTGGGCGGTCCAAAGGTAAAAACAGAAGGTCATCCAGTTGCGGGTGAAGCAGTTCTGTCAAAGCAGGGGGAGCGTCCTCTTTTTTTATTAAGACGAAGCGGGTTCGAAAGTGCTTCGGTTTTAAGCTGTCTAATTTGGTCAGTAGGGATTCAAAACCAGCAAGGTCTGGTGAATCGAGTACGTCGATATTAAAGATCAGTAGATCCACCGACGGGAAGGGGGGATTGGCGATGACCTCGTCGATGCCTGTGTGCAGTGAGATCTGATGAGATCGGTCGAGTTCACGAATCAGTTTGACGAATTGAGACGCGATTTTCTGATCAGGATCGACAACAAGACAGTTCACAGACGTCCTCCCGTTAGAATTATACTTTGACTGGGGTGCTCAAATCTAGGATTTATCTTAAATGCAATAATTTTTGTAAGAGGTTTCAATGTCTATTGAATTAGCAAAATCAGATTTCGTCGATAAAGTGCAGCGTCTTCACGAAATTGAGTACGGAGATTTCAAGCGCAAGGTTGGGCAGTATCTGTCGAGCTTCGAGAGTTCTTTGAACGAGGCTGATCGTCGCTCACACGCTGATTTTTTTGGTGAAGTAAGAGCTCGGGTGATTTACAGCCCGGACGGGAACATTGATCAGACCCGACGTTGGCTGATTCGCCGGGTCACAAAAATCTAAGCTGGACTTAGGTTACCACTCGTATCCAAGACGCAATTCAGCGTTAGAAAAGAACAGGCTCATGTCGCCGGAGGTTTCGCTACTGGTGACGGGGTCTGTGTGACCTTCATAATCATAGCTATGTGACTGACCGTACCAGAATCCACCAATGCGCCAGTTTCGATTCAGTTTGTAGATGGCCCCGACGGATCCATCAAAGGTGAAGCTGCTTGTCAGGTCAAAGACGTCTCCGTTGGTCATTGGAAGCTGGTAGCGCATAAAGACTTCATAGATCCAGCGGGCTCCCACTTTGACGTTAAGTTGACCACCAAGGGTCGCCATTAAAATATCGTTTGTTGCGATTTCGGCGATTTGGCTAGGGGAGTCTTGAACGCGGCGGATGAATGGGACTGTATGTTGCTGGAATCCCACCTTCACAGCGTAGTCCGTCGCGTAACCGAGTAAAGTTTTGTTCTGCCATGATTTTGGCGAGTACTCGGCTTCAAGAGTAATGATCGACCAGTCGTAACTCCCGGAAGTGACCGTTAGGTCATCATTCGAGGATACATTCCCTGGCGAGACCTTGTATTCGAAGTTGATATCAAAGCTGTCAGTTAGGTTGTTCCACAGGCGAAAGAAAATGGCTGGAGCTTTAAATGAGTCATAGGCCAAGTCAGCCTGGATCGTTGGGCTTGCTTGTTCAAACTGTAGGAAGTTGTATCCAACACCAAGCCAAAGGGCCCAGTCTTTTTTGCTAAAGGGATTGATCTTCAGGTCCTTTAGGTTTGCCACTTCAACCTGCTGGGCTTGGACTTTTAGGTTTAGTTGGAAAGCCTTGGGCTTAAATTCAGATTTTTTCGGAGGTCGAATTTTTACAGGGAGCTGGACGTTAAAGTTCGGTAAGTCTAAAGGAAGGGTGTAGTACCCATCGCCATCTGATTTGACGTAACGAGCTTTCTTTTTCGTTTTTTCATTCACGTCTGTTGCAAGAGCGCTCATCGTTCGAAGGTACTTAATTTTTGGTCCGGCCTTCGTTTTGACAACGACAGGGATTACTTTAGAGTTCACATAGACATAGGAATTAGGAATGGTTTTTCCCGAGATAATGACTCGAGTTCGCTTCTTTTTGTCCGTTACTCCAAGCTCGGGTTGGTACCATTCGACGGGAAAGACTTTTTCTTTTAGGTTGGCCTCGGTGGACTCAACCGCTTCTTCTGAGTCCTCTTCGTCCGATTCTTCATCTGGAGAGGCCGTATCGGCTTCGGTGGATTCTTGAACTTCGTCGTCCTGAGCGAAACTGGGCTGAGCCAAGCTCGACACCGATGAAAAAGCTAGAAGTACGGCTAAGATGTAAAAGGACTTCATGATGTACCTTCGTAGATGTGGGTTAATACACATAAATGGTACGTCTTAACTATTCTGTTGTCATATTTAGTTATTGAATTCTCGTGTCAGGTGTTGCCTTAGGTCGAGCTCGTATCCTGTGCTTCACCCTTCAAGTGAAACATAAAATATGTCACGTCATCCTCTAGGGCCGCCGAGTTACGAAATCCATCGATCGCGTCATCCAAGGCGGTCATGGCTGTTTCAAGACCGGGGTCTTCGTTGTAGGCCTTTATGATGGTCTTAACGAACTCTCGTTCGCCCCACATATCACCTTCAGCATTGTGAAGCTCAGTCACGCCGTCGGTGTAAAACACAATGCGGTCGCCAGGGTTTAGTTCTACCGTTGCTTGCTCGTATTTAGAGTCGGGGGCTTCTCCTAAGCGCTTTCCTGTAACATCCATCAAAGGGAGAAGGTCTTTCTTTTTGATTTTTTCTTCGCCTTTAAAGGGAACGACGTAAGGTGGGTCATGACTGGCATTACAATAGGTCAAGGTTTTTGACTGCTCGTCAAAGATGCCGAAAAAGAAGGTCATTAGAACTTGGCCCTTCGATGTTCCGTAAATGGCTCGGTTCATCATCGACATAACTTCTGATGGGCTTAGGTCAGGAAATTCTTCTAAGACGTTGGCGGCTGAACGAGCCGCGCTGGTCACCAGGGCGGCGGGAACACCGTGTCCTGTGGCATCACCAATCCACAGATACGTTTTTGTTCCGATTTGGCTGTAGAACCACCAGTCACCACCACACTCACTGGCCGGCTCATAGTAGCCGCGAATTTCGACTTGAGGGAAGTCGCCAACAACAGGGGGGAACAGGGTTGACTGAACCAGCTGAGCCGTTTGAAGCTCGCTTTGCATTCGCGCTTTCTCGGCGGTTTCTGCAACCAGACGACTGATTTCTTTTGCCATCTTGTTAAAGCCATCGGCTAGGCCACCGATCTCGTCTTTCGAGCGAACATCGATTTCGACATCGAATTCACCTTGAGAGATTTTCTTTGTCGCAAGAAATAGGTTCTTCAGGGAAGAGGTCAATTGATTGGAGCTAAGCACGCTGACGAAGATCGTCACGAAAATCAAAAAGCCTAAGAAAAGCAAGGATCGAAACATCAGGAGGCGAACCGCTTCCAGAGCCGCTTCTTTTGTAACAAGTGAGACCACTTGTAAGTCCCCAAAACCGACACGTGCTGCTGAGATAAGCAGTGCTTTGTCTTCTCCGTAAGGGTGCTCAAGGATTCCGAAGGGAGATTTAAGTTTTTCTTGGATCGACCCAATACCGGCCAAGATAATTTTGTCGTCAAGAGGGTAGGTTTGCTTTTCGGGGCGGACAAGAATGCGACCTGTCTTGCTGACAAGATAGGTGTCTTGGTTTTTCGAGGCTCGAAAAGGTTCGATAAACGAGCCTTCTCGAAAGTAGGCTAAGGCGACAGCATTATCTTTTCCGGATCCGACAGAAAATCGAAAGCCAAGTAGCCAGCCCACACCGGACGTCGTTAAAGCTCGAACTGACAGCTTTTGTTGAAGGGTTTCGTCGACCATCTCTTGTGTATGACCTTGGATTTCGTTGAGGACAGCTGCGGCGATGTTTCCAGAAATCTCACTTCGTTTTGTATAGGGGCCCGATTCCTGTGGGTGGTAGGTCGCCAACCAAGCTAGTCCTCGGTCCGAGCGAATATTGATTTTATTGTAGGGGTGAAGCTGAAAGTTTCTTCCATCGAAGCCACGTAGGTAAAACTGGACTTTTTCCACGGCGAACTTGAACTCAGATCGAATTTGACTGGCTGTCGACTTTGAATGGCTTAAAGTCGAGTCGAAAACATAAGCCACCTTATCGGATTCGAAGGTCTTCAGCGCCAAAGAGGCGTAGATCATCAGGACGAAGACGGATAGTCCGACAAGAAGGAACAACAACTTAAACTTAATAGAGAGATTTCGAATTAGGCCCATAATCTAGATTACAGCAGAATCGCCCCAACTTGAGAAGAATTATTTAAGCCGCAGTGTTGTGGCGTCGATATTCAAGATTATGGAGCAAACTCAAAAGAAATTTCACTTAGGTACAACAGACAAGTTTCTGATGCTTGGTTCAGTGTTGGGGATGCTCGTCTTTGGCTTTCTATTGGCAAATGAGTCGATCATCACCAATTTATGGCTCAAAAGTCGAGCCACCACTGAAAAGGTCGGTGAAGTCGGATCCAGCTATAACGACGTTCGCCGTCGTTTGGATCGCTCGCTTCTTTGGTTTGCGATCAATGAGGACGAAAGTCTATTTGAAAACGACAGTATCTTTACGGGCGCAGACTCGGAAACACGCCTTGTTTTACGAAACGGTCTTGAGCTGACTCTTGAGTCAAACTCTCTTGTTGTATTGGCCTTGGATAATGATGAGCTGTTCCTTGATATCCAGGTCGGACAAGTCTTAGCTCAGGTTAAAAAAGGGAAGAAGGTCCGACTGAAGCAGTCTGATGGACGGGTGACAGAGGTCTCGGGTGAACGTCCGACCGCTGTGACATTTTCTAAAAATACGTCAGGTACCGTTGAGATCTCGACACAGATTGCTCCGGTCAAAGTCAAATCGGAAGCTTCAGAGGAGCTGGTCTCACCCAAAGAGGTCTTGCATATCGTTCCGAATCAAGCAAAGGCTGAAAAGAAGCTGATGCACTATCTATTAAAAGTGCCGGCGAAAAGCGAAACACTATGGTTGAATGACGAAGACCAGCTGTCTTTTGGTTGGGATGCTTTACAGCCAAGTACAGATAATGTTCTTGAAATTTCGGAACAGCCGAATTTTTCAGTCGTTCACGCCTCTTACCCTGTTGGTGACGAAACTGCAGCAAGACTTGAAAATACATTGAAAGACGGGGAGCACTACTGGCGCCTTCGTGGATCCTCTGTAGAAGATGGTGCGCCGGTTCAAAGTGCTGTGAGCTCTTTTTCTGTTTACAGAAAGCGACCGCCAGAACTGCGTTACCCACCCAATGGATACACTTATCTGGATCAAAATAAGAAGATTCGTTTTCAGTGGGATGCGCCTCGAGCGTTAAGTCGTTTTCGCCTACAAGTGGCGCGCGACGAGACTTTCAGCGGTGTTATTATCGACGAGCGCGTCTCAGCAAATTCCTTTGGCCCTGTTGATTTTAAAGCTGGTTTATATCATTGGCGGGTTCACTCGTTGGACGAGGGGCCGCTTCGAGGCATTTGGTCTGAACGCTTTGAATTCAAAGTTGGAAATCCCAAGCCGATTCAGTTAACAGCGCCAACGCCACCAGAACCAGTCACGCCGGTGGCTGAAGTTGTTCCAACTCCGGACGTTCAGAATCCTGTCGTCGCTGAAAAAGCGGGAGCTGTCGGTGATTTGACGCCGCCGCAAGCAAAATTGATCAGTCCTAAAAGTGATATTTTAAAGTTTGGTGACGTAAAAAGCCGAGCACCAGCGGCCATTGAAAAAAGTCTGAAAAACCCTCCGGTGTTGAAGTGGGATGCTTTGCCTGGTGCCGAGCAATATCAAATTCAATTTGCTAGGACAGATACCTTCAAGAAAATCATTCAAGATGTGAAAGTCACTGATAGTGAATACACCTGGACGGCGGCGTTGCCTGGGAAGACGTTCTGGCGTATGCGGGCGCTGGGTAAGGATGGCGCTGAAGGCCCATTCAGTGAACCGCAAGGAACGCTTTATAAACTAGAGCCACCTCAGTTGTCTGATGCCGAAAAGAAAGTGGTCGCAGAAACACCAGAAGAGTTCGATCAGCCGGTGAAAGTAGAAATGGATTGGCCGTTCATTCCTTATGGTGGTGGTTTTAAGTTGGAAGTCGCTAAAGACAAAGCTTTTAAGAATGTTGTAGAAACCTTGAATGTGAAAGAAAGTGCGGCGACGTTGGCTTTTAACGAAAATGGCACCTATTACGTTCGCGGCTATACGAAGTCGAAGTCGGGACGGAAAATTAGTTCTGTTTCCGGTGTGAAAAAGGTCAAAATTGATCGCACTTTGGATATTGGGTTGCCGAAGGTCAACTTCCCTAAAAATGCGATGACCATTGTTAGCTTTGGAGATTCCTTGGATCCGATTTTGTTTAATTGGACGAAGGCAAAAAATGCCAAAGCCTACCGAATTCAGTATTCAAGCTCGCCGGAATTTAAAGATATTTTGCTCGAGCACACGACTGGAGATGTGTCTTACTTGATGGGGCAAAAGATGCCTAAAGGGAAGACCTACTGGCGTATGCGCGCTGAATATCAGGATCACCATTCTGATTGGACCAGCACGCGATACTTTGTGTCTCAGTAAAAAAAAGGGGGCTGTTCAGCCCCTAAACTTTATAACAACTTTTTCGCAGCATCCAAGGTTTCATCGACGCTGGCGACGGGATCGACTTTTCGCCACTCTTGAACAACCACACCCTTCTGATCGATCAAAAAACTGTCGCGGGATAATCCCATATATTTTTTGTCGCCCCAGGTTTGCTCGCCGTAGACGCCCAAAAACTCGGATAAAGCTTTTGTGTCGTCGACGATCAGAGGGAAGTTCAACGAAAACTTAGATTTGAAATCTTCATGCGAGCCCAGGTCATCCATGCTGACGCCAAAGACTTGAACCTTCGATCCTTCAAGTTCCTTTTGAAAATCACGGTAGGCACAGGCTTGTTTCGTGCATCCTGGTGTATCGTCCTTTGGGTAAAAGTACAGAACTGTGACTTTTCCTAAAAGGTCCTTCGGAAACTCAACTTGTTCCACTTCGGTCGCTTTAAAGGTCATGGAAGGAAGCTCTTTGTTGATTGCAGACATTGTGGTCTCCTTGTTACATCTCTGTGTAGTTAGGGCCACTGCCGCCTTCGCGAGGGCGCCATCGAGGACCTAAAACATCTGTTGCTTTACAGTCAATACAATTCGGGCTGTTGACGATTAGTTGTTCTCCATCCATTTCGTAGACACCGGCGGGACACATGGAAACATACATTTCAGCGACCTCTTTTGGAATGTCGCTGCCGACCGTCAGATGAGACGGGATATCGTCACGGGTCTTGTTTGCCGACATATAGACGCCATCGACCTTCGAGGTTCCGTAAACGGGTGTTGCTGGACCTTTTGGATCTTTAAGCTCTTCTTCGTCGGCGTGATCATGACCGGACCCACCAGGAAAAGCGCCTCCTGTTAAAGTCATCAATCCGGCTTTGAATCCGCCCATATAAAAGCCATCCTTGAAAGCTTGTCGCATATTTCGAACTTTATAAAGGTCTTTGACGACGAAGCTGTTTTTAAGATCCTGGTCGTACTGGGCAAGAACTTTGCCACTGGTGTCCTTGGCTTTTAAGGCTTTAAAAATAGCGCGAGCAGCATAGATACCAGACATCATCGCGTAATGAATCCCCTTTAGGGCAGGGACGTTCACAAGTCCTAAAGAATCCCCCAACATCAGCATGCCATCACCCGAAAAGCGTTTTGGCAGTGAGTGGTAGCCACCCTCCGGAATCGTCTTCGCGCCCCACTCGATACATTCGCCGCCCTCAAGGTATTGTTTAAANAACGGGTGGTCCTTCATGCGCTGAAAGGTGTAATGCACATCCATCTTGGTTGACTTGTAATCCAGTCCAGCAACAAGCCCTAGGGAAATCGTGTCATCACCCATCGGGTACATCCAGCTGCCACCGAAGGCGTCTTTAGGAAGCGGCCATCCCATGGTGTGGACGATGTTTTTCGGCATATTCTTTACACGCCAAACTTCTTTGACCCCAAGGGCATAAATTTGGGGCGAGGTTGATGCGATGCCCTGCCACTCTTGGTAGGCCTGGCTCAATGTGCCTCGGGTTCCTTCGCTAAGCACGGTTACCTGTGCGCGAAGGTCGGTTGGTGGCATATATTGATCACCTTCGCTTCCGTCTTTATTTAGTCCAGCCGGAGTGGTGCGAACTCCAA
Organism: Pseudobdellovibrionaceae bacterium; assembly: GCA_002686065.1. Lineage (GTDB taxonomy): Bacteria > Bdellovibrionota > Bdellovibrionia > Bdellovibrionales > UBA1609. Next base: position 11,323 of record NYZX01000013.1, read on the forward strand.
CGACTCGGTCACCTTCGACCAATAGGCTGTCGGCCGGGAAGGCGGGGAATAGATTGACCCCAAGGCCTTCAGCTTCGTTGGCCAACCAGCGACAGGCTTCACTAATCGACATGCAATAGTTGCCATGATTTTTCATCGTTGGTGGTGTCGGAATTTTAAAGTGCCCGGTTTCGGTCATAAAGAAGACATCTTCACCTTGAACGGGTCGTTTGAATGGAAAGTCTTCGATTTTCTTTTCAGGGAAAAGCTCTTTGAATGCCACTGGGTTGATCACCGCGCCCGAAAGGTTGTGGCCACCCCAGTCTGGCGACTTTTCAAGAACGCCAATTTCGATGTCTCCAAGGCCTTCGCCGGATTCATTGTCTTTTTGAATTAACTTAGACAGTTCGATGGCTCCGGCAAGTCCGGCAGGGCCGCCACCGACAAAGATAACGTCCATCGGAACCGTTTCATCGGTTTCAGGTTGGTCTTTTAAAATCAGCTGGTCCGCAGGTAGAGGCGCTTGATAATCAACTGGTCGAAATTTAGCCATAGAATCAGATCCCACAGTGTTCCCCTCAATAAGACTGGTGTTTAGTAGTCGACACTATAGATAGGGGGCTTCTGGGGGTCAAGAGTAGTTAGATTCTGTCCTACCAGTCCTTAATTTCTGACCATAGGGCTTCGGCGGCGGTCCGAAGGGCTTCTGGTTTCGTGGCAGGATGGGGAAAGACATCCCTTTGCAGGCGATTCAGGATGTATTCGAACCTTTGAATTCGGTGGTTCAGGTGATCTTCCAGCCAGAATAAGGTGTCCGTGTAGTCCGACTTGAGCGGCCTTTGTGTTTGTCGGTGGGCCATTCTTTGATTGAAGTCGTTNAATATGGTGAGGTCATTGTCGCCAACAACCAATATCCGGAAAAACTCGCCACGTAAGAAGAAGTGAATTTCTCCGTAGGGGCCCGTCCTTTTATAGGTTGCATAGGTCGAAGCGCGGGCCATTGCAAAACCCCAGTGAGGGCCCAAAAATAATCCATAGCCCGCTGAATCGGGAGCTGACGTTTTCGGAAGTGTTTTGACCTGGACTCGCTTTCGCTGATTCAATCGACGAACCAGGTCCCGCGACTGACGAAGTTGAGCCAGTTGGTTTTTAGTCAGTCGAACAGCTGCTCGCGCGAAAAACCGAGACCGCTTATTNTCGGAAGCAATCGCACTGATTGAAAGGATATAGGTTATGATCTCCTCCGAGATGATCCCTTGGCCGTTGACCGTCATGAGGCCCTGGAAAATTGAAGGTGTATCAGACAGGAATCCGCGAAGCAGTCGGGCATGCTCAGCTTCATGGATACTGGGTTCTTCCGGCTTCAGAGCCGTCATTTCGTCGAAGGCAAACATAACAGCCCTCTTCGGAATCAAAAAAAAGGCTCGTGCGGTCCGACTTTTTTCAGAAAGTCGGATGGGATCTAAGATGTAAGTTTCTCCAGTTGCACTTAGTTCCTGGCTAAATCGACCTAAAGGCGTTAATGAGCGCGGTAATATACGAAAACAACCGGGGCAGTCTTCGCCATAGGCGAAATCGACGGCGTTCGCTGTAAGGTAGTCACGGATCAGGGGCACAAGATTGTTCATCACTTCGTGCCGAATCAGATCTGTCGAATCGATGAAGCGCAGGTTGTTGAATCGATGCTCGAGCTGGCGTCGAAGGCCTCGCGTTGACTTCTTCAAGTCGTCGGCGTCGAAGACGGACTTACAGTGGGGGGCTGCCCCAAAAGCGACGGGCAGTCCCATCAAAAAAAGAAACCCACTTAAGATCAACTTCACCTGTCCGTATCCTCGTAAAAGTCAGGCAGTGAGGTCACATCAATCCCACCTCGAGGCCCGGGGATTTGCAAACGGCTATGGTGAAGATACAAGCGGTCAGATCGTTCTCCGCCGTATTTTGTGTCGCCAAGGATCGGGGCATTGATATGCGAAAGGTGGGCGCGAATTTGATGCATGCGCCCGGTGAACGGTTGAGCCTCAACCAATTGATAACCGGGGCTTAACTCTTTGATCCAGGTGAATCGGGTTTGAGCCGACTGGCCACCTTGGGGAACCACCTCAGACTTATAGCCTTTTTCACCGCTTGTTTTTCGTTTCAGGGCAGCGACGACATCTTTGGTTTTCGTATCCCAAACGGGCGAGCAAACAACTGTAACATAAGTTTTCTTTGCCAGTCTTTCGGTAAAGGCTTCGGCCAAGGTTTTGTTCATCGATTTACGGCGCGAAAAAATCACCAAGCCACTTGTGGGGCGATCCAGTCTGTGAAGTAGTCCCAAATAGGGTGCGGTGGGTTCGGTTTCAAGCCGTTCGTTAAAGCGCAGCCAGTCGTAAAGGTTGGGCTCGTGAAACTGCTTGGTCGACTGAGTGCTAAGGCCAGCCGGTTTGTCGACCACCATCCAGTGATCGGTTTCGGCGACGACTTTGATGTCATCGGGGGCGGTCAGTTGATCGGTCGTTGGGAGAAAGAATTCGATTTTGACTTTTGAACGTAAAACTTTACTGGCACGACGACACATTTTTCCGTTTAAGAAAACATAGCCCTCGTTCATATATCTTTTGATTTCTGATTTCGAAGCTTCCTGTTGAAGCTTTTCCGTTATGAACTTTTGAAGGCCATCCACAAGTGACAGCCCGTGATAGGGTGGCGTCGTACGAAACGCAAAAAATCGCATATTTACCTCGGGCTGTAATTTACCTTGGATTCCTGGGTCAGGATCTGATCAAGGCCTTTCAGGAAAAGCTTTCAAAAGGGTGTCAGGTGTTTCGACAGCCCAATCTTAAAGCACAGCGAAACGCCGCCGTAACTTCACTGAATGACCATTTGTCCTAGGGTTGGAAGTTCTTGCTTCCTAGGGGCTCCGTCGAGCGTGACGTATATGGATCCGGCCTGGTGCACAATAGTCGGGAGTAAAAAATCAGGTGCTTACGTATATTCGGCTCTCA
>NYZX01000014.1 GCA_002686065.1 Pseudobdellovibrionaceae bacterium
GTAGACACCCCAGCTCCCCTGGCCACCGCCTTCAACTTGACCGACCACGCGACCCATCTGCGCCGATTGAAACTCGAACTGAAGCTTCAATTCGCCCCGATTACCTTGGCGGGTCTCTTTGTAGTAAGACTGACCTTGTACCTGAACCGACCTTAGATCAAAGTCGACCAATTGACCTGAAACCAAGGCGATCTTCCAATGGATTTGGCTTGTATGTGGTTGTTCCGAATGCGGGCGTCGCAGGTACTGAAAGTCTACGAAGCAGGAATCTGTCGACACAACAGATATCGCCCAATCGTCGGACGCGTCCTCATCTAACAAAAACTGACATCCTTGCAAGTCGGACTTTAACCGCGTGAGCGCGCCGATCGAATCGGTATCCAGTCCCTGTCGACTGTGATTAATAAAAACATGATTCGCGCAGACCTCGGCTTCTTCGCAAAGCTCGCCCATCACAGCCAGAAGCACCTTTTGATTGGCACTGACAAAGGACAGCTGGTTTTTTTGATCATCTGTTAGCGGGTCATTGCAACCGACTAGAACAAGACACAAAGCAACTAGATACTTTTTCATTTTCCCTCCTTGGAAAGTTTCACCACATTGGTGGCTGAAAAGATTGTTCGAAGCCCCTCGCTAGCCATCCATTGCACACGAAGAAGCCCAAATTGGTTGGAACCAAAATCTAAATTTTTACTGACTAAAATAGGAAGCCTACGGCCGTCTACTGTCTGAAGCTCAGCCATCAGCACCTGCCCAAAATGAAATCGCGAGCGAACAAAGTAAGCTGGCTGTTCTTGTCCAGGAACCCGAGCCAATCGAACCCATCGAAATACCGGCAACAAAGCGGAACGGGATGAAGCAGCAACTTTCCTATAGGACACAGAATGTCTTCCATTGTCGTCTTCGACAACAAGGCCGTCCCCCTCACTAAATCGAGCCCGTATCGACCCACTGGGTTGAACACCAAATAGATCGCGAAAGACCTTATCATCATGGCCATTCTCACCAAGGCGCCCCTGAAACACACGAGTACATTGCAACTGACAGGGAACCAGAACCTTTTCCCAATCGATTTTCCCCGCATAGACTTGGAATGAAGACTCGGGACCAAGCAAGTGCTCGGCAAAGCGCGCTTTCATCACGGTCCCATCAACATGCCCAATTCCTAAGACATGTCCAAGCTCATGAAGTAAGGTTGTTTCTAACACCCCTTGAAGCCGCCAATTCGGCGTGATCGACCCATTGGCTTCAACCACAGGATTCCGAAGCCAAATATAGCCACGCCCTCGACCTGACTCGGCGTCATAATGCTGTTTATAAGCAAATCCAAATGGGTTGATTAAACCGCTTCGATGCTGCTGGACAGCGACCGAGTCCACGCCCAAAAGGATCCGCAGCTCGGTTTGATCCGTGCAGGACGATTCATACTTCAAATGAAGTGTTGGACCATTTGAACGAGTCTCACCAACGACCGCCAAATAGTCGCGCCATGTTTTTGCTGCAGCTTCAATTTTGCGAATAGCAAAGNTTCGTGTGACACCAAAACCAGGATCAACTTCAAGGCAGTAGGAAACCGGCTGAGTTCCTGTGAACCAGGCTGACTCGTGATCGATGGGGTATTGATCGGTTCCACCACCGTGCATGCCGCCGGCAGCCACAACGATCGTCGACACAAGATACGTNAAAATGAATCCCAACAAAGCCTTCATAGCCTGCCCCCTGCTTCTGACAGATCAAAGCATCCAACTGATCCACCTGGCAGTAAACATATTTTTTGCACAAATTCTTAAAAAGAATTGGATATTTTTCCAACTTTTGATGAAGTGAACAGTATGAAGATCTTCGATTTCGAAAATTATAAAGCTTACGTCACGGCACTGGTTTCAAGTCGCCCCAAAAACGGGCACGGTGAATACAGTCGGATATCCAAGTCACTACGCATTCACAGCACAACGGTCAGTCAGATATTTAAAGGGGATAAACACCTGACNCTAGATCAAACTCATCGATTAGCGCAGTACCTAGCACTGGACACAAATGAAACCGACTATTTAATGAATATGGTGCTGCATGAAAAATCCGAAAGTGAGGATTTGAAAAGTGTGTTTGCACGCCGTATGGAGGAGCTCAAACTGAAGGCCGATTCCCTTCAGTCGAAGGTTCTGCCAAACAAAGAGCTTAGCGCCCCCGACAAAGCTGTCTTTTATTCGCAGTGGTATTACTCGGCATTAAACCTGGCCTCGGGCCGCCCTCAAGGAATTTCACCCGATGAGGCCGCGGAAAANCTAAAGTTNCCGCTTCGAACAGTTAAAGAGGCCTACAAGTACCTAAAAAGCTGCGGGCTATGCCGAGAAAAGCAGGGTCGATATTATTCGGAAAACATTCGAACACATATAGACCGCAANTCCCCGCTTGCAACACGACACCACTCTAACTGGAGACTGAAGTCGATAGAAGGCCTTGATCATTTAAAAAAAGAAGATCTGGTTTTTACAGCCCCGATCACTTTGTCAAAAAAAGACGCCAAACGCGTCCGCAAAGAGATCCTNGATCTCATTGGCTCGATCGCTAAACAAGTCGAACCCTCACCTAGCGAAGACCTATATTGCCTGAACATCGACTGGACCCAACTCGCCGAATTGAAGTAAAGTAGGCCATACAATGACCCCTTCGCCCTTTCTTGCTGGAATTAGATCTATGCTGCCCATACTGACCGGTGTTGTTCCCTTTGGGTTGGTCATGGGTAGTGTTACGGCCAGCGCTGGGCTGCAGCTACACCATTCGTTTTTTATGAACTTTTTGATCTTCGCTGGCGCATCTCAACTAGCCACCGTCGACCTTTTAGTCAAACAATCAAGCCTTGTTGTTACTGTGCTGACAGGATGGATTATAAATGCGCGAATGCTGCTGTATAGCGCTGCCATGTCGTCCTTCGGGAAGGGGAAGTCCCTGCCAATGAAAGCTTTGATCAGCTACTGTATCACCGATCAAAGCTACGCGGTGCTGATGGCCAACAAGGATCGATTTGAATCCGAGCAAGACCAACTTAAGTTTTACTTCGGCGCTGCGCTGGCCATGATTTCGGGCTGGCAATGCTCTGTCGCCATGGGCTTCGCATTTGGAAATGTCGCCCCAGAATCTTGGTCCTTAGACTTTGCGGTCCCCTTAAGTTTTGCGGCCTTAACCATTCCGGCGCTGAAATCTCGACCACATATCGTGGTCGCCATCCTATCCTCGCTGGCGATGATTCTTTTTAGCGGACTCCCCTACAACCTAGGCTTAATTGTCGCAAGCTTGACCGGCATCCTGGCGGGCGCCTTCTTAACAAAAGGGCAAACTGAATGATCACTGATTCTGCCTTCTATATAGCCGTGGGCCTTGTTGGCCTGGGGACCTTGACGATTCGTGGATCTTTTGTGTTTTTGGCCTCAAAGATCCATATCAATCGGCGCAGTCGAATGATTTTCTCGTTTATTCCTGCAGCCGTGCTACCAGCCTTAGTCACAGGAATGGTCTACTTTCACCAAGGACAGGTCGACTGGCTTGCCGGCAAAGAACGAATGATTGTGGTCACGCTGGCTGCTGTTGTTAGCTATTATTCTAAAAACATGCTGGTCACGATTCTTTTCGGATTAACGACCTTGTATTGTGTGACACAGTTTAGCTGACGACCACGTCCGACCGACGCTTCAACACAAATCCCGTGTAATTTTGTAAATTCAGCAAGCACACTTTACTTTCAACGATCCAAGCCCTTCACAAGCCTGGGGCTGTTCCTGCAATGATAGGGCTACATTGACTGACTTCAGGAGAACCAATGAAAAATCTGATCTTCGGACTTATTCTAGTTATCTCGGTTTCATCGCTGGCCTGCGATTGTGGCCCTAGGCTGTCTCCTGAAGAAAGCTATGAAGAAGCCTCTGCTGTTTTTGTCGCGACGACCACAACGGACAGCCGAGCAATCGACAATGTGGTTTATGACTTCGAAGACGGCGAACCTCCTTTTAGAATGCAGGTTAATTCCTACGGCGTTCAGATCCTTGCACCCATCAAAGGGCAATTGGAAAACGTCGACGTCGTTACCACCGGGGTCAGCCGCTCAATGTGCGGAATCGACTTCAAAAAAGATGGAACCTACTTGATTTACGCCTACGCAACGAAATACCCAGCCCAAGATAACAAAAGTTTTCTTCAGACCAGCTACTGTACCCGCACACAAGAGCTTTAGGAAGAAACCCGCTTCAGCCACCGCGAGTACCCCCAAAACTGAAGTAACGCAGAACCTGCTAAAAGTAGAACAAGCATCGGAAAAATTCCGACCTCAGTCCATCCGATGGTCCACGATACATCTAGCAAAACACCAACTAGAATCAATATAAGTAAGCCACTCAGCTTACGAACAAGAGAGTTCCTTCGAATCCGCTGAAGACCAGCCACGCCAAGCCAGCGCATAACAATTTCCTGAAAGTCTAGCGACAAACAGTGATCTGACGCCGCTACATAAGTGCGAGACTTTGTCACGATGTGCAAACCCCTCGACTGCCACCCAAAGCCGCGACTGGAAAAATAGATCTCGTAAATTTCGTGTTTGCCTAGTTCGACGGTGCCCACAGGCTTTGATCGTGACCGAAAAATTGGAGCCGGGCTACCAACCTTTTGCAGCACCAATTTATCATCGACAAGATCGACACCTTGGTAGCCTCTGTATGAAAAGTAAGACTTCAACACTGGATGCTCTCAAATTTTGACGCCACTTAAGGCAACCACCCGAAGGCCNTCAGTTTTACCAACTACCCTGGTTAGGCATGCTTTTCCATGGCTCTACTGGAGGTAAAGCATCACCAGCTTGTAGCAATTCAACGGATATCTGATCAGGCGATCGAATAAAGGCCATGTGGCCATCACGTGGGGGCCGAAGAATTTCAACGCCCGCGGCCTGTAGCTTCTCGCAAGTCTCGTAGATATTTTCAACCCGATAGGCCAAATGACCAAAGTTTCTTGATGGCTCACTGAATTGTTCTGTTTTGCCATTTTCGTCGGGCCAGTTGTAGGTCAACTCGACCAAGGGAGCCTTGTCCTTTTTCGCTCGGTCTAAATCGTCGGGGGCGGCTAAAAAAATCAGGCTAAATCGTCCGCCCTCGTTGTCATAGCGGCTGGTTTCCACCAGCCCCAAAGCACCACAATAAAAGGCCAATGATTTTTCAAGGTCTCGAACACGAACCATAGTGTGCAAATACTGCATCAGACGTCCTTAGTGAATTGTTTCAACGGCAAGGCATTTCTTATCTAATACCTCGGTCAGTTGTTTTACGTGTGCTTTCGACGTGGTTTCTAACAAAAAATCGATCGCTGTCTGACGAATCTGCAACTGCGGGTCACGACGATCGTGATGAACCTCTAAGATGTTCGCACCAAGCTCGGACAAGATTTGCGTCAACCCAGTTAAAATCCCTGGCCGGTCATCAACGTACACCCGAATGCGCGTCAAACGCCCCTTACTAGCAAGACCTTTTTCGATGACCTGAGCCATCACGTTCAGATCAACATTTCCACCGCACAAAAGTAGGGCGGCGTTTTTCCCGAAATCCCATTTATCTTTCATCTTCATGGCCCCAGCCACCGAAGCGGCAGCAGAACCCTCTGTCACCGTCTTTGCCCGTTCCAGCAACAAGACCATCGCCGACGCGATTTCCGAATCGCTGACCTCGACAATGTCATCGACGTACTTCGAAATATAAAGTTCGTGTATTTCAGGGCTGGGCTCTTTCACCGCAATCCCTTCGGCAATGGTGCTGATATTTTCTGGCGGATTTGGCTTTTCGCCCATAAACAAATGTCGCATGGCTGGCGCACGGTCCGAAACAACGCCATAAACCTTACAGTCAGGCTTCAAGCTTTTAATCACCATGGCGATCCCGCTAATCAAACCACCGCCACCGATCGGCACAACAACTGAATCCAAATCCGGGTTCTGCTCAAGAAGCTCCAAGCCAATGGTTCCCTGGCCGGCGATAACCAAAGGGTCTCGAAAAGGGTGGACAAAAATATATCCGTGCTCGTCTTCTAACTTTTTCGCATAAGCATAGGCCTCGTCATAGAAGGCCCCTTCAAGATAAACTTGTGCCCCGTAGTTTTCGGTGGCTGTGACTTTGATCAGCGGAGATGTCTTCGGCATTACGATATGAGCCTTTGCACCACTTAAACTGGCACTTAAGGCCACACCTTGCGCATGGTTCCCAGCCGAACTCGCAACAATCCCACGCGCCAAGTCTTCTTCAGACAAGGACCGAATCTTGTTTAAAGCCCCTCGGATTTTAAAACTACCCGTGCGCTGTTCGTTTTCATGCTTAAGGAACATATCCAAGCCAAACCAGTCGGAAAGGCTTCGCGAATGCATCAGTTGAGTTAATTGAATACCAGATTTAATTCTTCGACGAGCAGCCTGCACGTCGGATAACTTTATAGATTCCATGAGTGCAGGTATCATTCAACTCGTCTGGTCCGTCAAACCCTATATAGGTTCTAACTGGGACACTATTTACGCCGCTTTGGGGGAACTAGAAGTTCTCCCAAAAAACGGAAAGACCAACTAAGGGTGAGTGCTCTGACGGCCCTAAAGGGGGTCTCAGGTGACGATCCGAAAAGGTCGCCGTGTATCTATCATCAAAATATCTAAATTCAGTCAGATGCTTCTCGCAGTGACTGCATTTCTTTACCTTGTCCCCTGTGATCTGGTTAATTTCGCCACAGGAATGGCAACGTCTGTAGTGTATGGAACGATTCTTCATCATTAATCCTCTTTAGCCAGAAGCCCTCTATTGAGCCCCTCNTGAGTCTTTGCTACGTCCCACTAAACGTTTCGATAAGCTTGAACCCAGATTACCANNNNCAGATNNTTTNCGCTACACTTTTCATCAGTGTAACCTATTGAAATGCTTGGGAAATTTGTCTTATGACTTGACGCGTTATATGACAATTTTTGGCAACTACCCGATTTTCCAGGCTTTAGGGTGTCCACGGATTTATCATTCCTCANAACGAAACAATAACGCTATGAGGCCAAAACTGTTGCTGTATTGTTATTCGGCTGCAATAGCAGCGTCGTGAATGGCAATCAGGCTGTCGATTTTAAGGGATGCACCCCCAACAAGGAAGCCGTCAACGTTCGGCTGCTTTGCCAATTCGGCGGCATTCTCAGGCTTTACGCTTCCACCGTAAAGGATCTTCGTCTTCGTGCCTGCCTCACCAAACTTTGCCACCAAAAGATCGCGCAGGGTCTTATGGGCATCCGCCGCCTGTTGAGGCGTCGCAACTTCTCCGGTTCCAATGGCCCACACGGGNTCATAGGCCACAACCAAGCCCTTTGAAATATCACAAGCATCCATNGCTGCGGACAACTGTNCCGAAATCACTTCGTNCGTGCGCCCTTCTTTGCGTTCCGATAGGGACTCACCAACGCAAACCATCGGAGTGATTTCGCAACTTTGCAGAGCCTTTACCTTTTTGGCCACATCCTGATCNGTTTCACTAAACAGACTGCGACGCTCGCTGTGCCCAACCAAACCAAAACTNCTGCCCATCTCGGAAAGGANACGAGGCGAAAGCTCCCCAGTAAATGCACCGGATTCTTCGAAGTAGCAATTCTGCGCGCCCCACCCAATATCGTTGTATTTGAGACGCTCAGAAAAAGCCGGTAAGCAATAAGCCGGCGCAAAAAAGACGTAGTGTTTATGATCAACCTGAGGAATCAGCTTTAAAAACTGCAACAAAAATTCTTCGGTCTCGGTGGGACCTTTATTCATCTTCCAGTTGGCTGCAACCATGACCGANTTCATAAACCCCACCTTTCACGAGAAGTGACTAAAACAATTTCCCACGCTGAATAAGAAGACCAGGAAGGGGTTCNCCTTGTAAATATTCAAGACTNGCCCCGCCACCTGTTGAAATATGCGTAAACTTATCGGCAACACCGCTCTGCTTCGCTGCTGAAGCCGAATCGCCGCCACCAATGACGGTCAACGCGTCCAATTCCGCTATAGCCCGAGCCAAAGCAAATGTTCCGTTGGCATATTCCGGAGTTTCAAAAACCCCCATCGGACCATTCCAAAACACACGTTTAGCAGAGCGAAGCTCTTTCGCAAACTCCAGCGCTGACTTTGGACCGATATCGATAGCCATCCAACCTTCATCGATAACCGACGTTTCTGTAACACGTAAAGTTTCAACAGCTGAAAAACTTGTCACCACGCGGTGATCTATCGGAAGAAGCAACTTTTTATCACGCGATTCCAGCCGCTCAATCAAACGCTTGGCAAAACTCAACTGGTCCGTTTCAACCAACGACTCACCGACTTTGATCCCTTTGGCTTTTAAAAAGGTGTAAGCCATTGCCCCACCGATAACAAAGGTATCAACAGAATCAATCAGTCGATCAATCAACACAATCTTATCTGAAACCTTAGCCCCACCAAGAATAGCGACATAAGGTCGCTCCGTTCCCTCAAGAACCTGGTCGAGCATTTCGATTTCTTTTTTCATCAAAAAGCCAACACCTTTGGTCTCAAATTCTTTGGCCATATCGACAATGCTTGAATGTGATCGGTGACTGGCTCCAAAGGCGTCATTGATATAAATGTCGGCGTACTCTTTAACCGCGATCGACAGGTCGTGACCGTTCTTGGTTTCACCTTCATAGAAGCGCAGGTTTTCAAGCATCACCAACTGGTTTCGCTTCAACCCTGCAAGAATCGCTTTCGGGGCATCACTAAGAGGGTCATCGACAAGGATNACGTCGATATCTAGCCGGCGACTAATTTCATCCGCCACTGGCTCCAAGGATAACTTTTGTCGATCTTCAGGTGTTTTCGGACGGCCCAAATGTGAAGCNACGACCACTTTTGCTCGTTGCTCCATGGCGTACTTGATCGTCGGCAAGGCCGCCTCGATACGAGTGTCGTCCTGAATNTGGCCNTCTTTTAATGGCACATTCAAATCAAGGCGAAGGAAGACAACCTTCCCCTCTATTTCCAACTGATCAATAATCGGAACACCGCGAAGCTGATCGACTTTCGACATTTTCNTAGCCCTTTTCACTCACGTATTTAGCAAGATCCACCATGCGGTGTGAAAAGCCCATTTCGTTATCGTACCAAGAAAAGACCTTGGCGACTTTATCGCTCATAACCATNGTACTTGGAAGATCAACGATCGAGCTATATGGGTTTCCGTTGAAGTCCGTACTGACCAGTGGCGCCTTTTCACAAGCCAAGATTCCTTTCATCGAACCTTCAGCNGCAGCGATAAGGCTGTCGTTAATAGCGTCAATGCTTAGCGACTTTGATGCCGTAAAAGTTAAATCAACAAGACTAACATTTGGGGTTGGAACACGAATCGAAGTTCCGTCAATTTTTCCTTTAAGCTCGGGAAGAACCACTCCAACCGTTTTAGCTGCCCCAGTTGTCGTGGGAATCATCGACATCGCCGCAGCACGAGCGCGACGAAGATCCTTATGGCTCGAATCTAAAATACGCTGGTCATTGGTGTAAGAATGGATCGTCGTCATCAGACCGTATTCGATCCCAAAAGTATCATTCAGAACCTTGGCAACCGGAGCCAAACAGTTCGTGGTACAGCTCGCGTTACTGATAATTGTGTGTTCCGAAGCCTGATATTCTTCGTGATTGATCCCGAAGACGATGGTCTTTTGCGCACCCGGTGCCGGAGCCGAAACGATCACCTTCTTTGCACCTGCGTTGATGTGCTTCATGAAGTCTTCTTCTGTCTTGAAGGCTCCAGTACACTCAAGAACTAAATCAACACCGTAGTCTTTCCATGGAATTTTTGCGGGATCGCGCTCAGAGGAAACAGGAATTTTTTTGCCGTTAACAACCAGGTTGTTTCCGTCAACATCCACATCACCCTTAAAGGTTCCATGAGTGCTATCGTACTTCAGCAAATGAGCCAAAGTATTCACGCAGCCCATGTTGTTGATTCCTGCGATCTCAAGATCTTCAAAACCAGCTCGGAAAAGAATCCGACCAATTCGACCAAAACCGTTAATTCCGACTTTTAATGCCACTGTCAGGCCTCCTAGATTTTGTGTTCTATCTTGATAGACTAGGAGGGTTCGCTTGGCCAGTCTAATTTCGTAAATAAGCTCAAAGCGTTCTGGCGAGTTTGCAAAGCCAATTGCGACAGATCCACCTGCTTCTGCTTAGCCACAACCTCGGCTGTATGGATCACCATTGCGGGGTGATTGGTCTTCCCGCGAAAGGGCACCGGAGTCAGAAACGGAGCATCCGTTTCGACATGCAGGCGGTCCAAAGGGACAATGTCTAAAGTTTCACGCAATTCTGCGGCGTTTTTGAAAGTCACGATCCCTGAATAAGCAATATTGTAGCCGTATTCCAAGGCCTTTTCAGCCAATATCTTGGTTCCGGTAAAGCAGTGAATCAGGCCTTTAACACGTCCGTCGAATTTTTTAAGAATTTCAATGGTTTCAGGCTCGGCATCACGAGTATGGATCTGAACAGGAAGCTGGTATTCCTCAGCTAAAGCCATCTGAGCCTCAAAAGCATGAACCTGCTTATCGCGGGGTGCCTGCTCGTAGTAGTAATCCAAACCGATCTCACCAACTGCGACCACCTCTTTGTCATTGAAGTGATCCCGCATAAATTTTTCACAGTCGGCATCAAACTGAACGGCGTCATGTGGATGTACTCCCAAGGTGCAAAACACTCGAGGGCTGTATTTTTTAGCGATTTCAAGAACTTTGGGGTGATCTTCAGGACAGGTTCCGATGTTGATCATTCGCTCGACCCCGTTTTCAAGGGCCTTTTCCAAGACCTCTTCAGGGCTAAGCTCCATCATTGAAAAGTGACAGTGGGTATCGATCCATCTCATAGGGCGCAGTTTACCACGCCTTGTAGGTTCATCCTAATGGTTCATCGATCTAAATAGGTTCTATCGGGACCAAAATTAGGCGACCTTAGAAGGCGGGCGAGCTAGGCCTGGCTGGCCGGCTTCAGCCTCTTCCTCTGGCGCCTGCGAAAAACTACCAGCCGGTGGCATATGGCGACCTCGTGACAGCTCGTCAAGAAACCGGACCCCTTTTTGAATATCAACGCTTCTAGAGCTCAACCGCTTTGCCGACTCAACATTCTTCTTCGCGAATTCAGCGGTTTCGCCATTGAGCTCAAGCAGATCATGAACAGACTTCTCAATGTGCTCCAAACCCGAAGTCTGCTCACTAAAAGCGACGACAAATTCATCTAAGCTTTTTGACGTCCCCTCCGATTGAGCGCTGATTTCATCTAAAACGGTCGAGCAAACATCTACAAGCTTGACCCCTTCAGCAACGGTACTTTTCGAATCCTCTTGAACTCGCGCCATCGAAGCATCTAGCTCCGACTGCATCTTTTGAGACTCGTTCATGCTTTCACCCAGCAGCGAAGTAATTTCGCTTGAGGCATTCCCACTCAGGCTTGCAAGGTTTCCAATTTCCTCTGCAACAACCGCAAAACCTTTACCGGCTTCACCAGCCCGCGCAGCTTCAACAGAGGCGTTAAAGGCTAGAAGTTTTGTTTGAAAAACAATTTCATCAATCACCCCGGTCTTTTCACTTATCTTGCCGATAATATCGACCAACTGCTTAAAACTGTCTTGGGATTTCCGAACCTCAGCAATAACATGGACATTCATTTTTTCAATTTGCGTCATTGCACTCTTCATACTTTGAACCGAACGCAAGCCATCGGAAACTTTCGCCTGAGTCAACTCATTGCCCTCTCGAGCGCCGACGATAAGGCGTTTATTAGACTCAAGAAGCTCACCAATCTCATGGGATGCCGAAGACGTACTTTCAACGGCTGCCTGTACAGAGCTGGTTCCTCGGTTTAGATTTCTTGAATTCAACGAGATCAGACTCCCTATGTTGGCGAGGTCGTGAACATTCCGACGAAGCATTTCTGTGATTTCCCCAAGGTTATGATCTAATCGACGTATCACTAAAAGTGACATAAATGCGATCACAAAAGAAATCATAGCTAGTCCGGCAGCGTTCGTCGAAAAGGTCTTCATATACTGAGACTTCGCAAACTCAATCTGATCAAAAATGACTTTTCGATGAGCTTCGATGACGCCTTTTACGTCATTGACCGACTTTGTGATTATATTGAAGGTCTCAGCTGAGTTGATTCCAAAAGACCCTTCTCCACTTTTCTGAAGAACTTGAATATGCCGCCGCTTTGCCTCGGCCCAGTGATCCGTGCTAAGAACCCTTTGGTACATCGCTGAAACATTGCCCGTAAGACTCTGAAGGTCCATTGACATCAGGGTTTCGAACCCCCCACGAAGATTCTGCAAGGTGGTGATCTTATCCTCGGTCAGAGGCTGACCATTTGATATATA
>NYZX01000015.1 GCA_002686065.1 Pseudobdellovibrionaceae bacterium
TGGGTACGACCCAGCAGCCGATCCTTGAGTTTCGTGGAGTCGAAAACGAGGATAAAGGTCTTTATTTTGTCGAGATCTTTAAGCCCGACGGCGAAATGGTCGGGTACGCAGAGGGCCAGCTTGAATTCTAGCGGATTTGTCCGCCCTTTAATACGGTCACAATCGACTTCGAAGTGGACTTAAGGGACTCAAAAACCCCCTTGCCTTCATGGGCACAGCCATCAAATTCATCGGCATCAAACCGGTTTAAAGCCAGGCTCATTTGCTCGACAGGTAAAGCGGTCGGTAGGTCACGTTTGTTGTATTGAAACACCAACGGAATTTCTTCAATATCCTGACCTTGGCGTTGAAGGTTCAGTTCAAGGTTTTTTAAGGAATTCAGGTTTTCTTCCATGCGCTCTTCTTGAGAGTCAGCGACGAAGATCACGCCATCAAGGCCCTGTAAGATCAAACGACGGCTTGCATCGTAAACCACTTGGCCAGGAACTGTATACAGGTGGAAGCGAGTTTTGAATCCACGAATTTCGCCGACTTCAAGCGGAAGAAAATCAAAAAACATCGTTCGTTCCACTTCGGTCGGAAGCGAGAACAGCTCGGATTTACTTTGATCGTTGGTCTTGTGGTAAACCCACTGCATATTTGTCGTCTTGCCGCTAAGCGACGGACCATAATATACGATCTTACAATGGATCTCTTTGGCGTTGTAATTGATCACAGACATTACAGTTGTATCCTATTCTCGAGTGCTCGTCCCAATGTCCTATGGTCAATATAGTCGATGTCCCCACCGATGGGAACCCCATGAGCGATACGAGTCGCTTGAATTTTGCGCGATTTTAGCTGCTTAGCAATATAAAGCACCGTGGTATCGCCTTCTAAATCAGCATCCAAGGCTAAAATGACCTCGGTGATGGCGGGGCCATCGCCGGCCAAGCCACGATCAATCCGTGCTAAAAGGTCTGACAAGGTTAAATCTTCAGGGCCGATGCCTTCCAGCGGAGACAGTGCGCCTTTTAGGACATGGTACATGCCCTTGAAGCTTCCCGAAGATTCGATGCGTGAAATATCAGAAGGGTCCTCAACCACACAAAGCATATGACTTTCGCGGGTTTGGTCCGAACATAGCTGACATAAGCCGCTGTTTTCTGTGAAGGAGTAGCACTGGGGGCACTCAGTGACCTGCTCGCGTACAGCAAGCAAGGCTTCGCTTAAGTTCCCGGTGTAGGTGTCCTTGTTTCGAAGGATATAGTAGGCCAGTCGGCTGGCCGTTTTGGGGCCAATCCCAGGGAGCTTTGCCAGCTCGTGGACTAATCTTTCAAGTGAAGGAACATTGTCGATCATATCGAATTAATTAGAACATCCCTGGCATGTTAAAGCCACCAGTGATTTTTTCCATTTCTTTCGAGCTCACGTCCTTAGCGGTTTTGATCGCCTCGTTGGTGGCTGTCATGACGAGGTCTTGCAGCATTTCGGCGTCGTCTTTCATGACCTCTTCATCGATCTTGATCGCTAGAACCATGTTGTCTCCGTTGACTTTCACAGTCACGGCTCCGCCACCTGAGCTTGCTTCGAATTCGCGCTCTTTCAGTTCTTCCTGCAGCTTTTTCATCTTGTTCTGCATCTGATTTGCCTGCTTCATCATCTGTTGAAGTCCGCCACCGAAACCTTTCATTATTTCGTCTCCTTGATCGCTGTAATTTTTGTTTTGAAAACTTCTGAGGCCGAGCGGACCAGTGGGTGGTCTTCGACTTGCTTGCGAACCTCAGCCTGACGTTCTTGTTGTTTTTGTTCTTTTAACTTCACTGGGGTTGCGGCCGACTGACTATCGCCGGTCTCCACTTGGATTTGGAAGTCTTGGCCCCAGTAAGTGCGAAGGTAATTTCGCAGTTTCTTCTGGAACTCATTGTCTTGCAACCTGTCGACTAAGAACTGATTCGCCTTTGGAATTCCAATGGTTAAAGTTTTTCCGTCCAAAGACTTTAGGAAGGTGTTGTTCAGCTGCGCGCCCATGACACCATTTACTTTTTTAATCCGCTGAACAAGGCTAAGCCACTTTTCACTGTCACTGCCTGGAGCCATGGTCGCAGCCTGAGGTGCGGCGTTCGCTGGAGCACTTTGTTGTGGAGCCACGTTTTGTGGTGGGGCTGACTGGTTGGGGGCGGCGTGCGAAGGGGCCTGAGTTGTTGGGGCCACGGCGACGCCGGCCTTAAGGTTTAAAAGGTTTTGAATCCGTGGGGCCGCTGACATCCTAAGAAGCATCATCTCTAGGACGATGCGGGGATCCTGGGCGCGCGGTAGGTCTTCAGCACCTTTTAAGGCCATATCAAAAAGTAAATGAATGTCTTCTGCGGTCAGTGTATCTGCGATCTTTTTTAGCTGGTCGATTTCTACCTGGGGCAGATCCACGACTTCGTTGTAGCGCTTGCCACTGACTTTAACCATTAACAGGTTTTTAAGTTGCTCAAGTAGGTCTTGGCTAAAAACACGAGGGTCGTAGCCGGCTTTGAAGACACGAACCACAATGTCGACCACTCGGTCTGTGGATCTTTCGACTAAAGCTTCAATGGTTTCCACCAAAAGCCGACGGTCAGTCAGGCCTAGAACCTCGATCACTTTATCAAGAGTGATTTCTTTGTTGCTGAAAGTGATCACTTGATCCAAAAGGCTTTGAGCATCTCGTAAAGATCCTTCGCCTTGCCGAGCGATCATCCAAAGGGCGTCTTCTGCGGCAGTCACATCATCGGCTTTGCAAATCTCTGATAGTCGGCCAGTAACTTGGGTTAAAGGAATACGGCGAAAATCAAAGCGCTGACAGCGGGATAAAATCGTATTCGGAATCTTGTGGACTTCCGTTGTCGCCATGATGAAGATGACGTGCTCGGGTGGTTCTTCAAGAGTTTTTAACAGCGCATTAAAAGCACTGGTTGAAAGCATATGAACTTCATCGATGATGTAGATCTTATGATGTCCGCTTGAAGGCCTATAAGCGACGGTGTCACGCAGCTCACGAATGGCTTCGACGCCATTGTTGCTAGCTCCATCGATTTCGATGACATTCACACTTGAGCCTCGGCCGATATCTTGGCATTCGTCACACTTTCCGCAGGGGACAAAGTCCTCACCCACTTGGCAGCGCAAGGCTTTTGCTAAAATTCGAGCCGAGGAGGTCTTTCCCGTTCCGCGAGGTCCGGTGAATAAAAGGGCGTGTGGAAGTCTCTGAGATTTTAAGGCGTTAAGTAAGGTTTGGCTGATGTGTTCTTGGCCAACAAGTTCGGAAAAAGACCCAGGACGCCATTTTCTAGCTATCACTTCATAGGACAAAGCTGCGGCTCCTTTATATTAAGATGGGTCTGATTGGTCCGAAAAAAAGTGTAGCCGGGCGACCTATATCACACGAAGTCTCTGCTACCGTTGCTTCCTTCCGGACCTGGCGGGGTTCACAAAGTCTGTCGTTGTATAGGACCCGACTACGTCAGACAATCTAACGACTGTCGGGGCGGGTATCAAGCCCTATATTAAACCTGTAACATATTGAAATTTTTAGGTATTTTTCTTGTTCGAAGAGCCGACCTGAAAGCTGGGCCCGGGAAAGCCCGATTCCTGGCTGTTTTCCAGGGCTTAAAGACCGATTTGGTCAAAGAAATAGGCTGCCGTGAAGGTCAGCACAAAAAGAAGTAGGGCTAAGGGAAGCGGTACTAGAAATATCATCCTTAGCCCTGTTTTATCTTAGTTGAAGCCAATTGACGAGACGAAAAATATTGTCAGGTCTTCGCCTTTGAAGCGCAAAAAGTCTTGGGGGTTGTTGCGGGCGTTAACCACATCCCAGATGTACAGGCTAAACCCTGTGCTATCCGTCAAATCGAATGAGGCCGTTGGGCCGACACCGATTTCGTGGCGGGCAGGGGTGAAGGTGTCGTTGATGGCCGACTCGTTGTAGTAGGTGTCGTAAACATAACCGTTAATCCCGATCCGAAGGTCTTTACGCACTTTAGCAACAACGCTTCCTTCATAGTAAAGCGAGTAGCGCTTGGTGTTCACAACGGACGAGGTTGGGAATCCAAATTCGTCGAAGTCGTTAACCAAAACAGCGGTGCGAGACTGGTTGTAAATGTCTTGTTCAGCAATGAATTCCCAAGAAACGGTCTTTCCCCAGTTACCACTTAAAGTGAGACCATTTTTATAGCGGAAGACTTGCTCGGCTTCACGGCTAAATGGAGACGTGGGAAGGTAAAGGCGTCCGCTCCAACCAAGGTTGGCTCCGCCGGGGATTCGTCCCATATTGCGGTTGAACTGGACGAATACATCACCCAAGGCGACGTCTTCTGACTGAGGCGTGTCGCCGTTAAATCCGTCGAACCCGCCGGTCGCATAATCGACAGGAAGCACAAAGCGAAAACTTAAGTTGTCGCTGAGCTGCTTTGAGATGCGAAATCGGTTGATGGATGAAAGGCGCTGTCCACCTTGGTCGAACTCGCCGTAGGATCCGAAAACCAATGAAGTAAACCGGAACTTCAAGGACTCATCAAAAGTCGCTTTAATGGGCTCTTTGGTCGTTAGTTGTTGGGACCAAGCCGGGGTAGAGACCGCAAGAAGCACAAGGACGCTAAATAGTTTAGATGTCGTTTTCATTTATAAACTCCGTAAATCTTAAATTTAAAACTAGTTCTGTGCTTCTTCATCCGAGCAGCTCAGTGCCAGTGGGCTTTCAAGGATAATGGCTGTGATTGTACTATCGGCGGCAAAACCGGCGGCGGCACTGAGTTCGGCTGCGATCAGCTCTTGCGCGTCAGCTGCCGATTCAACTTTTGCGGCACTGATGATGCTGCTGTCGTCGCTTGCGATTTCGTTGGCTTTGCGAAGTTCCAATTGTTTAATCTTGGCGCCTGTGCAGACTTTAGAAGTCCCATCTTCATTGCTGATTGCGAATGAAACCTGAGCACCGATTGGCTGGCAGGCCTTACGAAGTGCAAAGATCACGGAGCGCTCTTGTGCGATAAAGCTGTCATAGTAAGCGCTATCAACAGAAACTTGAATCAAGGGGTCGGCCACTTCACAGTCAGCGAACATCTGGCCAGGGGCGCCAGTCAGGCCCGATGGAGCAACGATCGAAACGGTTTCAACTTCTTGAACAGGTTGAGGTTCAACCGGAGGCTGAACTGTCGGTCGTGAGTCATCAGCGCCTTGACGGTTGCGCGAAAGGATCGCCGCTTGTTCGGGGTGAGACTCGTTGACATATTTAAATTTAATAACAGAGACAAGACCGTGGTTGCCTGACTGATCGACTTGTTCGCGCATGCGATCTCGGGTGTCTCGGTAAACGGTGGCGTTACCAGTGGCTGTTCTTTGGCTAACAGGGGTTTCGTTTTTGAAAGCTGTTAGTGTGTAGGTGCCTTCAAGATACTTTTCTGTCATTTCTTCGTTATCTAAAGTGCTGAACGTCATCAGGCTGACTTTTTCGATGCTCACTTTGGCGACGACGTTGTTTGTCTCAAGACCTTCTTGGACGACGTCAACTGTGGCTCCAACTTCGTAGCAGCTAGAAGATCCGGCTTCGATCACCGAGCGCATTTGGTTCATAACGACTTGCTCGATCTGGGCCGCTGAAAGACTCATTTGTTTCTTTTCGTCTTGGCCATTACAGGTTTCCAACATCTTTCCTGCGGTGGAGGCCTCTTCAACACCACCACTGCCTAGGCGAGTAGCAAGGTCCTGAACGGCTACGTCTTTGGGTGAACAGGCGAATAAGCCCAGGGCAACACTGGCGCCAGCAGTTACTTTAATGGCGGATTTGACTGATAACATTGGGGTGGTCTCCGTCTTTAGTTTGTTTCGTTATGACACACATTGTTATACCAGTTTTCTGAATTTTGTACAGGGTGCATTATTTGGCAAAACGTCAATAATTTTGACGGCTTAGATCCGACAAAATAAACCATGTGTTGAATGATTTCAGGGGCTTAGCGGCCTCTGTTTAAAGCGCAGGTTTAAGCCACTGACAGACGGACCAGGGCACGCCCCTCAGCCACGAAGACCCACCCCAAGGCCACGCCACCCGTGAATTAGTGACGCGTCACTTATGCGAGACCGCCTGCGTTAGATTCGCGATTCTCATTCGCGGGTGGAGGTGGAGGGCTTGGATTTCAGCCCCGAGCCAGGCTTTCGAGCATTTCGACTTCTTCGGCCCAATATATATAGTCACGAAACTGGGGAAAAGTTTGTGGAAACAGGGGATCTTTCCATCTACGGGCGATCCAGGCGGCATATTGAATGATTCGAAGGCCTTGTAGGGGTCCTAGTAAGGCGATTTGAGCTTCGTCAAAATGGCGCAGCTCTTGGTATCCACTGATCAAAGCGTTGAGCTCCTGTGGGACCTCACCGAAGGGGCCGGATAAAAGCATCCAAAAATCTTGGATCGCAGGGCCATTTAAAAAATCATCGAAGTCGACAAAGAAGTACTCGTTGTCTTGATCACGGTGGTCTTTGATAAGGAGGTTTCCTTTATGGCAGTCACCATGAATGCGTTGAAAATCGACGTCTTCAGAAAGTTCCTCGTAAGTTGAAAAAATCTTTTCAGCCGCCTTCATATAGCGACCTTTTACTTCCGGTGCGATCCAGTTTTCCAAAATGTCCAAATGGTCCCAGCCGTAGTCTTCTGTCGTCAGGTTGATCCGGTTCTCGGCGACCTGCTGCTCGCCGACACTATGAATTTGGGCAATTTTTCGCCCAACCTGCCGAAGCTGTGCCGGGGTTAGCTCTTGAACCAGTCGACCTTGGACCTTGTTAAATAGGGCGAATTCGAGCCCTTGATAGCTTCCCATTTTTTCGCCGTTGGAAAGCGGTAAGGGCTTGATGACCGGAATACCTTGGTTGGCCAATTCGTCTAAGAACTGCAGCTCGTCTTGGATCGCGTCCAAGGTCCATCGCTCCGGGCGGTAGATTTTGACCACTAAATTTTTGCGTCCCTCGGGATGGTCTTCCAGTTCGACGTCAAAAACCCTGTTTTCAAAGCTATTTAATTGAAAATAGCGACCAGTGACGTGATATCCCGCCTTTTCGACCGCTTGAAGTGCGTGTTCCGGAGAAATTTGGTAAAAAAACTGATTGAGGTCGATAGTGAAGACCTTTCTTTATGGCACCTATAGCGCAAAAGGTACCAGGGACCTCATTGGATTGGGAGTGGGAATTGTTTCAACAGCTGGATTTGTTTTCTAGAAACAAAGTGTCGAGGAAAGCAAAGGGCTTGTCTTCGGTTCCGGTTGTGGTTGAGCGCAAACCTTACTTTAGGCACTTCCGGATGATGGTAAAGCCTTCCGGACATTTGGTTGTGACTGTGGGGCGCAGAATTGGACAGCCCGAAATCGAAAAATTTTTAGCGCAAAACAAAGACTGGGTTGAAGCGGGGACAGCCGAGGTTGCTAAAATCCGCGAGGCCCACCCGCAGGTTCGCTTTGAAAACGGCGAGCTAATTCCTATGTTGGGCCGTGAGTACCGATTAGTGTATGTTCCTCGGACGGCTAAACGGGCAAAGGTGTACCTGCGCGAGCAGCAAATTTTTGTAGAAACCGATGATATGGAAAGTCAGGATTCGCGGGTTCAGCGAATCAAAAATTTTTACGAACAAAAAGGCCGCAGTCTTCTTTCTTCACGCGTCGAAATTTTTTCTGAAAAAATGCAGTTATACCCAAGCCAGTTAAGTTTTCGCTCGCAGAAGACACGATGGGGGAGCTGTAACTCGAAAGGTCACATTAGCTTAAACTGGCGTTTGGTGGCCTACCCCTTGCTGATTGCTGACTATGTCGTCATTCACGAGTTGGCGCATTTAAAACACCAAGATCATTCAAAGCGGTTTTGGAAATTGGTGGAAGTTTATTCCCCCGAGTACAAGGTGCATAAGCAATACCTTCGTGAACACCAGTTCCAGGTGGACTTTTTGGCAAAGCAGCCTGAGCTATATACCAATATCGAACCCGATTTTATCTGGACTTACTAATATCACTTCGCGGTCTTGGCGGCGTTTTTTCTTAGGCGGTCACTGGCCTTGGCAAGCAGAACAAGCTTTCGAAGTTGCGTCTGGATTTGCCAGACGTGATTCGAACCCAAGCAAAGTCGCTTTTCCATGGGGCTGGCGTTTCCAACCCAAAAAAGTGAAGCCGTTCCGGCGTCACAGGGCTCTGCCGTGCTCTTGGCTGTGGCACTGTATTGTTTAATCAGTTCGATGGACTTAGAAGCGCGCGGGACCAGGCTGCCTTCGATTGCTGTCCCGTTGACCTTCACTGATTTGCGGCTTATCTCGATGGACGTATTGGTTTTCGCTTTTAAATTATTGGTTTCTTTAAAGCGAAACTTCACACTTTGTGACTGGGGTCTATCGGCATAAGTTGTCGTCGTGCCAAAGACAGCAAACGTCAGTATGTAAACAGCTATTTTCATCATAGACCTTTAAGGGTGGCAAAGTGGGGATTTTAGTTTGTCATAGCGTCTTGGGCAGTTAAAAGCCGCGCGGGCCTTCGGGTGCGCAAAGAAAATGTTTTCAAAGCGATCTGGTGTCCGGCTATGAGAGTCTTTTTCTAAGGCCAACGCGAAGTCCGCGATCGTCTCGGTGTTGTAGCGAACTTCTTTAGGGCTTGCATTTAAATTGCCGTCGCATCCCAGTCGCGCGGCTGTCAGCTCGACGGCGGTATAGGCGTCAGGCAGATAAGCAATGCAGCTTGATTGTAAAGAAAACGCCATGGATTCGAAGTAGGCCGTTTTTCGTTTTTCTGCAGGTACTTTGTTTTCAACATGTTCTACCACAGCTTGAGTCGCAACAAGGTCGGATAGGCTTTCGGCTGTTCTGGATGTGAGGTCGCCGATCTGACAGTGCTTGCGCTCGTTGATCCACTGGTCATCGATGTCAGTTAAAGCATCGTTTAGGGCTTGTATGACCTCAGAGTCTTGGGAAAAACCTTCGGCCAGTCGCTCGTCGCGAAGGGCTCTGATTGCCCCGTGAACGTCTTTTTTTATGCTGTAGTTAGATGACTTTCCGACAAAGGACTCGCTTTCCAGGCATTTAAGTTCCGTGTGCAAAGGACTGTCATCGATGGACTGGCCTGCGCTGATGAGTCTTTTTTTGTCACGGTTCCACGCGCGGGTCAGTCGATAGGTGGAAGGTGAAGAGTCAAAGCTGTCGGGGTTAACGCTAATAAGACTGCCCGGGTATGAAGTGGGGGGAATACTCGTCTTGGGCTGTTTACTTTGAACAAGATCATAAGAGATACGGCAGCTATCAAAGCTGTGAGCTATCTCATGGGCCGTTACTTCAAAAATAGCCATTTGCGGTAGTCCAAACAGCTGTGGACACAGTAATACTTCATGGTTTGTGGGTCTGTAAAATGCGTTGGGGTGATCGCAGGTACCGGGAGGGTGTTGGCCAGGCTGATAGTTGGAAATCTTCACCGTTTTGATTCTGGCAATGATTGCGTCGATATGCTGATGTTGTTGCTTTGTCGTTCGGCTGTTCCGACCGTAGGTAGCTGTCACCTTTTGTTTCTTTTTTAGCATCAGCTGAATCATGGCGTTCCGTGTGTCTTCGGCGGTTTCAAGGCCTTTGCTGATGCCGTTTTGGTAGGTTCTTTCGTAGGCCTTCTTTTGGGCTTCCGTGACGTTGACCTCGTATCCAAGTGAATCTGCTGGATACAAAAACGGATTGTCATAGTAAAAGTAACTGCGAAGGCTGGGATCTTTTTCCACCTCGCCAAAGGAAGGATTTAGTACGGCAAGCCATTTTTTAAGAACCGCGTCCCCGAGGGGTTTTTCAATCCCAAACCGAGCTTGCGCTTTTTTAGAGGTTTCACGCAGCGATTCGAGGGTTATTTCGGGTAATAACCCATTGCCGTAGTTATTGAATGAGGCATTGTAAAGCTGCTCTTGGTAGAGTTGCTGAGTGGCAAGAAATATATCTGATTCCCCTCGGGCGATGGCTTCACTGACGAGGTCTTCGTGGGTTTGTATGAAATCGGGTTCGGTCGTTTGGCCAGGCTTTGTTTGATTGGCCGCGCAGACATCCAAGGTCAAGGCCATTTCATACATGACTTTGTTGGGGACTCGCCCGCCATCTGAGGAAACGTAAAGGTCTTTGTTGTCCGCGTTTTTGTAGAGCTCGTGGCAAGCAGAAGCGAGTGTGCAGTTGAAGTTGTTGGGGGCGCCGTCGCAGGTGTCTCGCTGTGACTTTGGCGCTAGCTGCTTGGCAGCTTCGTTTAACATATCGATGGCTTGATCATATGTCACCGATGAGCGTGAGCTGACCCCGCCTCCGTAGTTGGAGCCTATGCCACCCCCGTACTGGGCGCTGATAGAAAAAGAAAACAAAATTAAAAAAAGCTGTGACATTTCAATGATTCATCGGAGGTTTGGAGTTCGTAATTTATAGCCAGGTCGCATCGGGCTGGGCTTTGGGCCTGAGACTGTATTCATTGTGAACGGTGCTTGCGAAAAAATTGCAAATCGGCTGGGGAAAACAGGCTTTTGCCCGGCAAATAGGCATGAGATTTTTCGCAGCGGTAAATTCAATTTCGCGCAAAGGCTTAAATTTGTTAGGGTTTCGTCAGCTAATTCTTAGAGGACAAAAGTACTATGCCGCAGTTTATTTCCGACTTGTTGACGACCCTTGTTGATATCGCATGGGGACCGGCCCTAATTGTTTTATTGATGGGTGGTGGATTCATCCTAATGCTTTATTCGCGTTTGTTGCCGCTAGCCGGATTTGTGCACGCGATTAAGCTGACCGCTGGCAAGGTACACTTTAAGGGCGAGGAAAAGTCAGAGGGGCAATTGACTCACTTTCAGGCTTTGATGAATGCCCTTGCGGCGACTGTGGGGCTTGGAAATATCTCTGGGGTTGCGGTCGCGATCGCTCAAGGTGGGCCGGGTGCGATTTTTTGGATGTGGGTTGCAGCCCTGATCGGTATGAACACCAAATTTTTTGAATGCACGCTTTCGGTCATGTTTCGCGGAAAAGACTACGAAGGTGAAGTGCAGGGTGGGCCGATGTATGTCATCGAAAACATGCTGCCAAGATATATGAAGCCCTTGGCGATTATGTTTGCCGTGTTTGGGCTTCTTGGAACTTTAGCTCTGTTTCAAGTGAATCAGCTGTCGGCCTATGTTTATGATCAATATGAAATTCCAAAGATCTATGTTGGTATTTTTAGTGTGATCTTCACTGGCGTGGTTTTGATGGGTGGTATTCAGCGTATTGCTAAAACCACTTCGGCACTTGTTCCGTTTATGTGTATCTTCTACGTGATCTGTGCTTCGGTCATTATTGTTATGAACATCGACAAGATTCCTGAATTGTTTGGGTTGATTTTTACAGAAGCCTTTACGGGAACGGCCGTGGCTGGTGGCGCAACTGGTTTGGCTGCGCGTGAAATTCTAGCTATCGGCGTAAAACGTGCGGCATTTTCCAATGAAGCAGGTGTGGGGACGGCTCCGATGGCTCATGGAAACGTAAAGACCAACGAGCCAATTAGTGAGGGCTACGTTGCGATGCTTGGGCCATTCTTGGATACCATTCTTGTCTGTACGATGACCGCGCTTGTGATCCTTTTGGGTGTTGGTTATGGGGACGTTGGTGATGCGGATGGGATTGTATTGACGACACGAGCTTTCGAATCGGCCCTTCCAGGATTTGGTGCGCACTTTTTGGGTGTGGCTGTTGTGTTGTTTTCGTTAACGACGATGATTGGTATGGCCAACTACAATTCGAAGTGCTGGAACTACCTTTTTAAAGGCCGATGGTTTTTAACCAAGCCGGTGTTTATGTTGTACTTTTTGACCGCCTTGTTGATTGGGTCTATCAGTGCTCAAGGGGATGTGGTGAACCTTCTAGATATTGGATACGGGTTTATGGCCTACCCCAATATGATTGCGACGGTTTGGTTGGCTCCGAAGGTGAAAAAGGCCTTGGACGAGTACCGCGCCAAATATAAGGCTTAACTGCACTCAGATATCCTAGGAAAATTGAATAACCACCGGCTTCAACGCGGGTGGTCTCGGATAAGTGACGTATCACTGATGCACAACGCGGGTGGTCTCGGGGGTTGCTGCGCCGAAAGGTATTGTCAAAATTCTTATGAATTGGGACGATATAGAAGGGTTCGAAGTTATTAATATTCGTGCCTTTTTGCTAAACCGCCCTAGCGACAACAAGGATTTGCATCAGCATGAAGTCTCGCCTAGAAGCTACCGCACAAAACGCTCAGCCTCCGGTATTGGCCGCCTACGCCGACTATCGACACTACCTTTCTGACTTTTATAAATACAAAGTGAAGACATCCAGCTCGGTCATTCGACCCTATAGCTACGCTACCTTTTCGGCAGCGGCTGATATCAAATCACCAAACTATTTAAAGTTAATCATCGAAGGCAAACGAAACTTGTCTGATGCCATGGTGTTGAAATTTGCGAAGGCCTTGCAGCTAGATAAAAAGCAAACCGAAGAGTTTGCGGTCCTTGTTAAATACGGACAAGCAAAAGATCCCCTTGAGCGTAACCAGTTTCTAAAGCAACTGTCTGATCTTCGTGTAAAGCGACAGATTGATTCCGGTGAATTGAATTCTGAGAACTTCGAAAAGGTTCCTAGCTGGGTGACTTGGGTGCTTTATGCCATGGCTGATCAAAAAGGCGTGGACTTTGATATCGACCAGCTGAAGAACTTGATGAAAGGGCGCGCACGAATTGATGAGATTCAGCGCTGTCTTGATGGATTGGTTGAAACCGGTGAACTTGAAAAGACGGAAGACGGCGAGTTCAAAAAAGGGCGCCGCATGATGAAAGGGGCTGAACAAGTCCCATCCGCTTTGGTTAAAAAGCTGCAGCGTGAACTGATCTATCTTGGGATGGAGTCCCTTTATCAGGACGAGCCAAATGATCGTGAGTTCGGCGCATTGACCTTGTGTTTGACCGAGTCGGAATTTGAAAAGCTGAAGTTTGAACTGCGCCACTTCCGAAAAAAGATCTATAAGGACTTCATGATGAACCGCGAGACTTCAAAAGGTGACCGCGTCTTTCAAATGAATATGCAGTTCTTCCCGGTCACAGACCCAGTTCTGGATAATTAATCCACTTTGAAATAATGGAATAGGACTTAGTTCGCGAAGACGGCTTTACAGCGGAAGCTTTGCTTCGCCTTACTGTCGGGAAACCACGAAAGAATGGTTTCCTTTGTCTGACTCCAGCGATTGGGAATGCGTTCTCCAACCATCACTTCAATGGGTTGAATCAAATTTTTCCTAGTAAAGGCTCCGATGAGGTCGACGGTAGACAGGACTGGTGAAAACCATCCNTTCCCACGTGCAATCCAGGGGCGTGTTTTTGTTTTAGAAAGCTGCCACCAGTATGCGACGGTCCCAAGCGTGGCCGCATAAGCCAGGGTTGCAATATCAAAGGAAACCGAGGTGTTAAGTGAGTCGATCGGAAGGGTCCATGATTTGTCCAGACTGATATAAACAGTTAAAGCACCGCCAACGATATTCATCCAAATACGCCGAAAGAAGGCAATGGGCGCGAACTCGGTGCTAGTCAGACCTAGGCCATTTTTATTCATCAGACCATCCAAGCGCTGGCCGGCGTTGGCTAGCAAAAGCAACCCAACAAAGGCTGGCACATATTCGGTCAGAAGATATTCCGTCGACAAAAGGCGCTGAAAAAAGTCCGTATCGAATTTTATCAAGTTGATGACGTTCACAGTGGTGAAGGTCATGATCATTCCGATGAGGCCTAGGTGCTTTCGAATCTCGGCTTCGGTGGCTTGGGGGTACTGCTCTTGAGTGACCTGCGACAGGGCTTCCATTTGTTGGGGCGTCAAAGAGTCTGGTTCATCCACGGGGTCTGGTGCTGATTTGAAGAACAGCTTTCTTAAGCCTTTTCGCGAGTGCTTAAACCTGGGGGTTTGCTTGTTGGTGGCACGGCGTTTTGACCAGTTCGCCCAGGCTGTCCCAAGGCGCAGCAAGGATTTCGCACGATAGTTAAGTAGATAACCAAGAATGATTCCCCAACTTAATCCAGCGGCGACTCGGTACTTGGTTGATGAGGCTTCTGCTTCGGCGTTGGCTAAGGTTTCTAAAGCATGCATTGGGTCGATGTCAGGTGAGCTTATTGTGTCGATCGCACTGGTCATAATTTCGTGATTGATTTGATCACCCCAGACCGCCCAAATGGCGACAACCAAGCCGTAGTTGATGACAGCAAAACCGGCCGTACGATTTGAGGCGCCGGTGAGGTTGTTTTCTAGAAGATTCGAATTCTTTTCAGCTAAGGCATCTGCCTCAGGCCCTTGAGTGGGCTGCTGTCGTAAGGGGCCACCTATGCGAGCAATGGGTTGTACGTCGTAGCTATTTTTTTGTGGCGGGCCAACATGAAGGACAGCACTTAGCATCACAGGATGTTGTTTTACAAGTTCCGCCCAGTGCTCGGAAAAGGCCTGATCAATGAAGTTGACTGGAACAACGATTTGAATGTCCGGAACTGTAATTTGGTTGTTGTCGTCGCCACGGCCGTACTCGTCTTCCCACTGAATGACTAGCAGCTTTAAGGCTTCAAGAAACTGAGAGGACTTTCGGATCGTCGCCGAAAAGGTTTTGACGTCGACTTCCTGCTGGGGACCACCGTCTTGGCTAAAGGCCTTTGACTTTACATGGGCCGAGCCGTGCAGCTTGGGCTTATCGTCATTGGCGAAAGTAAGGGCCGCACAGAAAAAAAACACCAGCGAGGTAAGAATGTGTGCGTAAGTTCGGTACTGAGTCAGTCGATATATCATTTCGCCAGCTGTCCGTGTTAAGGTCTTCGGGTCGTGCGCGAGCATTGAAGGCGGCGAAATTGTCGTCTTTCGGCGAGCTCACAGACAGCGTGGACACGGGCTGGGTCGTTTAGAAACTTTAGAATCGCTTCTTCGACAAGTTTGTTGTTGTCATCAATTTCTTCAAATAACTGTTTCGCCACCACTTCAAGGACTTTGTCTTGTGGGTCGATTTGACTAGCAACTTCTGTTGCAATGATACGAATTTGATCAGTTCTATTTCGGTAAAGGCGCTTTAGGGCTTCGACATAGTAATCGCCCACAAGGCGAGTGGCGCTAAAGGCGGCTCGAACACGTCTTCGATTTGTTGAGTCCGAATCAGCTAAAGATTCAAAAAGGAGTTGCCGAGATTCTTCGGTTTCCCACTGGACAAGCAGCTCGATAAGGCTGCGACGCCCGTCTGTGGGTGTATCATCCTGACTAAGGACGGATTTGTAGGCCGGAAGATGTTCAGGACGGCGAGGGAATTGTCGAACTTGAATGATGGCAAGGCTACGAACACTGAAGCTTTGGTCGCCCACAGACTTAATTATGGCCAGTTCATCTGAAGGAGTGATGGGTCCTTTGAGTAAGGCTTCCAAGGCAAGAAGTCGTGTGCTGTAGCTGCCGGAATTCATGATTTTTAAAACATCCGGTTTAAAGTCTGCAAAAGCTAATGGGTTCAGAAGGTAGAGTCGCACCCGAACGAGGTATCGTAAGGCCGCTTGTGGGTGGTCGGCAAGAGGCTTTAGGATCTGAATGAGTTGATCGTGTGAGGCTTGCGATTCATTCACGATTTTATGATAGATAGCTAGAAGGTAAGTTTCGTTTCGCGAATTTTGAATTAAATCTTTTCTTTGCTGGTAAAGGTCTCTGGCCCACTGAAAAGAGGCCTCAGACCGGTCACCGCGCTGAAACAGCAATGAAAAGGCATATTCAGCATAGTGGTAAAATTGGCGAAGAGAGTTCGTTGTGGCAAGCGTACTGTTGACACCTGCAATGTCGTTTTGTTGAAAATAGTTCGCTTCATAGACAAGGTGAACTTCGCCTTCATCGGCGATGAGGTTTTCAGTGCTTGTGTTTGGGCGTTGCTCGTCGAGCAAAAAGACTTTTAGGCTTTGCGGCTGAAATAGCGTCGAGTTGGGTCCTAAAATATATTGAAAAATATAATTAGAATCGGTTCCGACCTGCGAGACGCGAATCAGTAAGGAGTCCTGGCCATCAACTTTTTGAATCTGTTCTGGGGTGACAACACGAATTTCAACTTGTGAGTTCTTGCAGTAGCTTCCGTTGTACGCGTGTCCACATTCTTGAAACTCGCTGAGCATGGCATCAAGATGGCGTTGAACGGAAGGGGAAAGCTGTCTGTAGTGAACTCGAAACTCGGAGATATATAGGTTTTTAAGGCGACCCACCGGCCCGGTATTGGCGGTGGCCAATGAGTCTTGGCTTGTGCGATCCGGTGTCCAGGCAAGGCCAACTACGCCTTCGCACCGAGAGAAAAACTCTTGGCGTCGACGGTCTTCCGCGCAGTGAAAATTCTTTTCGTGGTCAATTAAGGCTTCGCACATCTGTCGTCGAGCTTCGTCAGAGGTGTCAGCAAAAAAGACTTGGCGCTCGGTTGTGCATCGTCCGTCAGGCGTCACCACAGTAAAAGGGCCGTAGGACTCTGTTTCGACATTTGGTTGGGTTGGTGACGGTGTGCTTGGTGATCGCTCGGTACAGCTAAATAATAAAATCAGTGAAAGTAGGGTAGCAATGTAGGTTGTTGAAGACATTCGCGCCCCCCGGGCTTGATGAAAAAATGTCTTCAAAAGTTCTGACGGCGTATTTAGGTAAAAACTTTCGGGGGGGGAGAGGGTGAAAGAGTCCTAAACCGCCAGAACTAATGAAGACCCGCCAACGTACTACTATTGACATTCACGTAGTCATGTTCAAAGCAAGCCTTGGGCCAACTCTGTGGCTAAAAAATGGGCTCTAGAACCAACCTAATGGGTTTGAGAGCCGACAATTGTCGGCCTGCTGTTAGCAGCTTGAACAGCAATGTCATTATTGCAAATTCGGCTTAGGCGTCCGTGCCGGCCTGAAAATCCGGATCGGGTTCGGGCAGAACCACTTGGACAAGGGCGCCACAAAGGGGGCTGCCTTCGGGGCAGTTGCCCGGCAGGATGGTTCCGTCGTGCATTGAGGCAATTGAGGCCATAATGACCGACCCTAGACCGATGGAGATCCGGTTGGACTTCTGGTGGAGGGCTCGGCTGAATTTTCGCTCGCCGTAGTTAGTCAGGTCTTCGCGGGAAAAGCCGGGGCCATCATCCGTAATGCAAACGTGAATATTCCCATTTTTGGCGACAAAAGAGACCTCAATGGTTGAGGTAGCGTAGGAAAAGGCATTTTGAAGGGCGTTGCGAAACAGGCGACGTAGCAGGCGGCGGTCCCCTTCAATCACATAGGGGCGCTGTGGTTCTTGGATCGTCCACTGAATATCATCGTACAGTTCTTCCAGCTGGAAGGCCTCTTTTTGAATCAGGTCGAATAGGTTGATTCGCTGCACTTCTTTTCGGTAGTTGGGCTCAACGACATCGCTTAGAAACAAAAGATCGTCGACCAGTCCAGAAAGATACTCCGCCTCGGTCAGTGAGGTTCTTAGTAATTGTTGGTGCTTTTCCGGAGGAAGTTTGTCGCCCATTTCTAAAATGGTTTCAGTGGCATTGCGCATAGAAGCAATGGGGGTTCGTAAGTCGTGTGTTAATTCACTCATCAACTGGCGTCGACTGGATTCGGATCGCCTAAGGGTTGTTACAAGGCTTTCGATTTCATCAGCCATCTCATTAAATTTAAGCATGGTTCGGCTTAGCTCATCGGCGCGGTTTATAGAGATTCTCGAGTTCAAGCGACCGTGCTTTAAATCATAGATCACTCGATCCATCGTTCGGGCTTGTCCTCGAAAGTAAAACAACATGAATGCGATTGTGGCAAAGATCCCTAAGGTGAGGGCGGCGGTTAATACAGTGGTTGCGATGATAAAGCGCTTTCGAAAACTGTCATGTTCGGGGTGATGCCGAGGCATTTGAACGACAAGGTACTGTGGCGGCTGTCCTTCTAAGGCGATCTTTTCGATAGGGTTGTCGTGTTCAGGGCCCATGCCTGGTCCGCCCGGAGGTGGTCCGGGTGGCCCCCCGCGGTGGACGAAATCGGGAAGTTCACCAATGTTTACTTTTGAANACGCCCCGTAGGGAAAGATCACGTGCCCATCTTGTTGAACCAGTTTCATGGGGATCCAGCGAAACATGGGCGANCGCTCGTACATACTTTCAAGAGCTTTCGAGCGNCTTGCGACAGGGATTTGGTTGAGCCAGTTGGCGGTCATCTGAACGGGGCTACCCATTCGCTCGAACCGATGATCACGAGTTTCCAAAAACCGAACCAGTCGAAAGGCTGACAAGACCAGCACAATCGAAACCACAACTCCTGTTACAAGGAACTTAACTCGCGTCTTGGTGATCATCGATCAGTAACCTATATCCGACGCCGTACTCAGACTTGATTTGGACTCCGTCGACGTCAGCATTCTTTAGACTTTTTCGTAGATGACTAATGTGCGAGTCGACCGTGCGGTCCGAGATATCTTCAGACAGTTTCATTTGCTGAATAATTGCCTCTCGGGATATGACGGACCCGGCGCGAGCTAAAAAAGTTTTGAATAAGTCGAACTCCCGTCGGCTTAGAAAGATTTCTCGCCCTTGGTACATGACCTGTCGCTGATCGACCAGCAGCAGAATTTCGCCGACACGAAGTTGTTCGTCTCGTAGTACGGGTTCGCGTAAGGCTGATCGGATACGTGCCTGAAGTTCCTTTTGGCTGAAAGGTTTTTTGATATAGTCGTTGGCTCCGGCGTCGAAGGCATCGACAACGGTGTCCTCATCAAGTGAGGCCGTCAGGACGATAATAGGTAAGCGCGATCCATCGCCTCGAAGCTNCTTGCAAAACTCGAGNCCGTGTCCATCAGGAAGATTCAAATCAAGAATGACCAGATCTAAGTTTGTAGACTGATTGAGTTGGTGACCTTTTGATAGGCTGGTCGCCCAGTGGACACGGTGTGCGCTCGCTTCGAGGTTGATTTTTAGTCCTTCCCCAAGAATAGGGTCGTCTTCAACTAATAGTATATTCGACATCGACAATCCTTACTTTATGTATTCTAGCTTGTTACTGCCCGCCAAGCGACTGTCCTAAAAACTAGTCTGCCTTATTTTTCCCTCAAATTTGTGTAAGGACTGTGGAAGTGTGGGCTCGACCTGGGCACAGTATTCTCGGAATGAGACATCTCTATGGCTCTTTGTTTAGCCATTTTGATTTGAGCGTTTATTTTAGGTGCTTAGTAAGAATCTTTTTGCTTCCACAATCGCTCCACTTTTACAGCCTAGCCTCTTTTTAAGACAAAGTAATTTTGGAGATTGCCATGAAGACCCATTTAAAGACCCTGATAGTTCTACTGACAGTTTTGATTTTCGCTTTTCAAAACTGTAGTGAAGATGCCACGAGTTCTAGTTCTGACGCCGAAACAACTTCGGTCGACTTAAGTTTTACGTCCTATCCAAGCTCACAAGTGTTGAGTTACGGCGAGGACCTCTATTTATATGCCCAGGCAGAATCAGAAGCGGACTATGACCTGACCTATCAGTGGAAGAAAGATGGTGTCTATATATCGGGGCAAACCAATCAGACCCTATTTATCTCGGATGTGACAGAGGATGACGAAGGTTACTATTCGGTCTTGGTCACAACGGATGAAGACACACTGGAAAGCTCGTGGGTTTATATTCAGGTCGGTTCAAGTGATGGCTCTAGTGACTCTAACGGCTACATTACAATTACATCACAGCCGTCGTCACAAGAGTTTGATGCCAGTGAAGTTGGTCTACTTCAGGTGCGGGCGACGGACTCTTCCGGTGCGACCATTTACTACCAGTGGTACAAAAATGGCGTTGCGATTAGCGGAGCAACCAGTGATGAACTCTACTTTTTGGATGTGACTAGCAGCGATGAGGGATACTACTTTGTACGCGTCTATACGGACTCATCGTCACTACGATCAAGCACCGTTCAAGTCACTGTCGACGGCGTTACGTGCACAGGCCAAACCTATAACAACAGCTGCTATAAGGCCTACAGTTTCAAGTACAACTACAGTGGGGCTCAAGCTTACTGTGAAGATCAAGGTGGTTAT
>NYZX01000016.1 GCA_002686065.1 Pseudobdellovibrionaceae bacterium
AATCATTACCGGTAGCAATCAAGATCGGATCGATCCCGTTCAACACACCTTTGTTGTTCGTCGCCGCACGATACGAGTCTTGCTCGGCAAATCGCGAAGCCTCTTCAATACGAACACCAAGGTCCGCATCGATGCCATTAAGAACGGCACGAGCACGAGTCAGTTTTGTATCAACCAAGTTCGACAGGATACACATGGTCACCTGCTCACCGGTCAAAGACTCAATCGGAAGCTTCAGGTATTCACAGACCTGGTTCATGATATTCGCACCCATGGCGTCGCATGGATCTGCAAGCACGTGAATCACGGCCATATCGCCCGAGCCATCACCACGATCAACCCGTCGAACATAAAGATCTTTTACGCCACCACCACGGCGAACTAAGCCGTGTGCGACATCCTCGTTGGCCTGACGAATCAGGTCTTCACGGTTTTCCTCGATAACTTCAGCAAACCGATCATAGTCAGCGACTTTCGCCACCTGAACTTGGCCAATAATTTCGCGACCATGAACCTCTGAGGTCAGTTGTCCTGATTCACGAATCCATTTCGCCGTCTTACTGGCAGCGGCGATAATCGAGGTCTCCTCGACGGCCATCGGGATCGCATAGGCTTTCCCATCAATGACAAAATTAGCAGCCACACCGATGGGCATTTGAAAATAACCGATCACGTTTTCAATGAACTTTTCAGCCAAGGATGGCTCCATCCCTTGGTTACGCGAAAGAAAGCGAACATCCTCTGGGCTCAGTGCGCCCATCTGAATCAAGCGCTGGTAACGCTCTTCTCGGTTCAGCTTCGAAAAACCAGAAAACAGGTCTTTGTAACTTTGCTTCACGTCTTCAGACATTATAATCCTACTTTCACATTTGCGAGTTCAGTCACTGATTTCGAGCCCGTGCAAAACATCGCCACTTTCAATTCAAACTCAAAATCTTCCATCACGGTGACTAAAGCCTCTTCGCTTTCCAGTGCCGCTTTCAGCATAGGCTGAGCCACACCAACAATTCGAGCTCCCAAAGCCAAAGCCTTCGCCGCATCCAGTCCGCTGCGAACACCACCCGAACCCCAGACCTCGTAATCAAGGTCTAAGTCTCTGGCCACGGACAAACTGACCACCGTCGGTATGCCCCAGTTACGGAAAACATTCGCCGCACGCCGGTGCCGACTTCCTTCTACAGAGCGACCGCCTTCAATACGTCCCCAATGAGTCCCACCAAGGCCACTGACGTCCACCGCAGTGACGCCCGTATTCTTCAAAGCAACCAGGCTATCTTCACTAAGCCCACAACCAGTTTCTTTAACGATAACAGGAATGGAAAGGGCTTTCGAAATCTGTTCAAGTTTGTGCAAGCCATTTCTAAACTGTGGAGTCCCTTCAGGCTGTAAAGCCTCCTGTAAGGGGTTTAAATGTACAATCATACCGACAGCCTCAAGACTATCGACCAAGGCTTTCACCCCATCTAGATCAATCTGAATCAGTTGGCTGAGCCCGATATTTCCCAGAAGGCGAACATTCGGGGCGGACTTACGGACATCAGCCCACTCTTTGGCTGCCTCGGGATCAAACAACTCTTTACGTTGAGATCCGACACCCATCAACCATCCGCGCTGGGCAGCGCCCTTCGCAAACCGTCGATTCAAGTCGACACCTTCGGCGTGACCTGCAGTCATCGAACTCAGCAGAAATGGCGTTGGCAAATCCAACCCCAAAGACCGAGTCGACAAAGAGACGTCTGCCAGGTCCATTTCCGGGAAAGCATTATGTATCAATTGAATTTGATCGAAGCCAGATAACCCCAGCGATTGGTTAGACTCATCCAAAGAAAGGCGGATATGATCCGCCTTTCTGGACTCAAACTGTCTATCGACTAAGGGCGCTTGATCTGAGGACACCTGAACGGTTCCTGCAATCACTACGCGTTGGCTTGAGGTAAAACTTTTTGAACGATCGCTGAAAAGGCAGCCATGTCATTTACAGCTAGGTCCGCAAGAGACTTACGGTCAATGACGACTTCTGACTGGTTCAAAGCACCGATCAAACGAGAATAAGTCGTACCGTTCATACGAGCGGCAGCGTTAATACGCTGAGTCCACAACTTACGGAACTCACGCTTTTTCGCCTTACGGTCACGATAAGCATATTGAAGGGCATGGTCGTTCTTTTCTACCGCCGTGATATAACAACGGCTGTTCGAACCACGGTAACCGCTGGCTCTTTTAAGAACTTTTTTACGACGACGACGAGCTACAAAACCTCTTTTTACACGCATCTCTAAGTCCTCCTATTACAGAATCAACATACGATCCAGTTGGTACTGGTTCGCTGAGTGAGTGTGAGTTTTCTTGCCAAGAAGACGTTTACGCTTTGACGATTTCTTCGTCAAAATGTGGCGCTTGTTCATCTTCGCTCGTTTGATTTTGCCACCTGGCTTTACACGGAAGCGTTTCTTCGCTCCAGAATGCGTCTTGAGCTTCATTCTTTTTCCTTTCTGAAGGGGCGGTGATCATATCAATCACACTTGTTTGGCCCGTATCAGCGGGCATCCACAGGGGACGCGTTTCGCTAGACCATCCTTTATGAACCATTGCTACCTTGATGTAAAGCTCTAAACCTTAAAAATCAGTCGGCTTTTTCCAAACAGAAGTCCCTCCAGCACTTGCTTTGCTCGAACCCTAAACGCCTGAAATAACTGGATAAAAAGGACTTTCGGCTACTTTAGAACCTTTTCCCCATCGGCAAGCCGGGTTTTCGGCAACAGCACCACATGTGGCCCCACTGTACAATGGCTTCCGATTTCAACATTCCCCATCACACTGGCTTTTAAGCCGATCGTGGTATGGCTGCCGATTTTTAACTTATCGATGATCAGATAGCCATCCATCCCATAGTGAGCGAACAAGGTCGCCGAACCGCCAATCGTGACAAAGTCACCCAGCTCGATCAAAGCGGGGTCGCTGATATTTGATGTGTTCACAATACAGCCTTTTCCCATTTTCATTCCCATCATGCGGAAAAACATCATGTTAATGGGCGTTGGCGTTACCAAATCTAAGACGGTGTAACGCACCAACTGCACCAAGGCGTTGTGATAATACCAGGGTATCGAGTGCAAGGAATACCAATTCCCTCGCGCCGGTTTCAGACGAAATGGCATAAGAAAGTTGACCAAAGGAACGACAAGAATAAGACAAAAAATGTAGGCGATATATCCCGCAGCGATGGCGAATCCGTAGGCAATACTTTGCTGCCAAAGACTGAGCCCAGCGACGTACTCGCTGGCCCACCCAAAAATATAGATCCCAGGACTTAAGCTGACCCCCAAACAAACCAGGTACAAAACACCGATAGGGACCAAGCCTAAAATAAAGCTGATATTTCGAAACTTCCGCAGGAAGGTTTCTGACAGGCCCCTTAGACCAGGAAGGTCCGAGGTCGTTTCGTTCACAAGGTCTTTCTTCTTTTTCACACATCCCCCAAAAGCAAAGCCCTTCCAAAAGCTTACCCCTGAAACGCGCGCTGGCACAACCTTCCAGCCAGAGACACCTCGAATGTAGACAGCCGGCTATGCTGAAAACATTTTATTTCAAGACACTTCAAAAGGCCTTTGGGCATAGGTTGCATCTAGTTAGGCCTACAAAAATGGTCCCTTGACCTGGTTGGCCCAGTCCCATATTCCAAGATAAACAGGAACAACCTATGAAAACACCCACTGGATTTCAGTACTCAAAAACAAAATCAGTTATTCGTTTTAACTGGAATGACGGCGCCTGGGACGAAGGCGAGCTTGTCCAAGACGACCATTTTTCGCTGTCCTACAGTGCCACCGTTTTACACTATGGTCAGGCGGCCTTTGAAGGAATGAAAGCCTTCCGTCACGCCGACGGTGAGACCTATGTTTTTCGCCCGTTTGAAAACTGTGAACGATTGCGCCAGTCTTGCGAGCGACTTCTTATGCCGGTCGTTTCTCCTGAAATGTTTGGCTCCGCTTTAAAACGAGTGATCGAAGACAATCAGGATTTCGTCCCCGACGTTGAATCTGGTGGATCACTTTATATTCGCCCCTTTGTCTTCGGCAGTGGCCCGACCATCGGCGTCCGACCTTCGCCGGAGTATCAATTTGTGGTTTTAGTTATGCCCGTCGGAGACTACTACACTCCGACAGCGGGAAACACCGGCTTGAACGCGCTGATTTTTGACGACTACGACCGTGCAGCACCTTACGGGTTGGGAAATGTGAAAGCCGCCGGAAACTATTCCGCAGATCTATTGCCGGCCAAGAAAGCCAAGGATATGGGCCATGATATTGTCCTTTATCTTGATGCAAAAACTCGGACTTTGATCGAAGAGTTCGGAACATCGAATTTCGTGGCTATTTCGAAAGATGGTAGCTATGTGACTCCGGACTCAAAAACCATCCTTCAAAGTATCACCAACAAGTCACTTCGTGAGTTGGCGGAATCAAAAGGCCTGAAGGTCGAACACCGCAAAGTGAAGCTACAAGAAATCATCGATTTCACCAGCATCGGCGCCTGCGGAACCGCCGTGGTTTATAGTCCATTGAGCTCGATCACCTATCGTGGCGAGCGAGTTTGGACCAGCGAATCCCAGAAACCAAGCGCGATCATGAGCGACCTCGTCAAAGGCTACAAACAAATCCAACGCGGTGAAGCCGAAGACCATTTAGGCTGGCTCGTAAAAACAACGGAACTTTGATAGGTTCCAGGTCCTAGACGGTAGCTACACCGCTTCATCAGAGACACGATATGAACGGCTATAAACGAAAAGATGGCTCCAAATATGGGCTAAGCTAATAGGACCGATATTTGTTTTCGCAGTCTTACTTTTTCCCAATAGTCCTCTGCCCCAAGCGGAGCCCCTTAGTGACGCCGACCATTTTAAGTATTTCGCAATAAAGTACTCATCGGCTTTAAACCTAGATATGAGATTGGTTGAAGATTGTCAGTTCGACTACCCCTTTCACGACTATAACGAAAAAAACGAGCAACACGTTCTCACCTATTGCCCAAAAAAATTGAGGATTGAAGCACCTGGATACGACCGGTGCAATGAAGATCCGGACAAGTGGATCGCCATCCTGGTCGGACACGAACTAAGTCATGGGCTACTAACCTCTGATACTCGATTACTTAAGATAATATTGCAGACTTACAATTTACTAGATGAAAAGGTTAAGAAACAAATAGATGAAGCATATCGTAAATATGTAGCGCGAACTGATGATGATGCTGGCGTGGCATTTTATTTGGATGACATGGTCATGGATGACTATCATGCGCAAGTTGATGGAATGGGTATAAAGCTGGCAATGACGTTCTCCGACATCAAAAAGTCGGATATCGAGTGCTTTATCGAACCGTTCAGAGAACATATGTCTCGAAAGGCATATAGAATCAGAAAAAGAGCACTAACAAGATCGCTGAAAGAAGGAGACTCCGATTTTTCTGATTTTTATTCTTTCTACCCACTGAGATTCGACACCCTTACGAAGTACTATCGCTCGAATGCTCGAATCTTAAGTAGAATTTCACGCAAAAATACAGACCAAGATAACAAGCGTTACCTAATGACTGTTTTCAATCGGCTTCGATAGATTTGGTATCCTTCACACTTTCTGCGAAGGAAAAGAGCGACGAGAGCCCTGACCTATCTGCCGTACCTATTCAGGACGCTGAATCGTACCAATTTTTTGATATTCCAACTCGGCC
This sequence comes from Pseudobdellovibrionaceae bacterium, assembly GCA_002686065.1. Lineage (GTDB taxonomy): Bacteria > Bdellovibrionota > Bdellovibrionia > Bdellovibrionales > UBA1609. Next base: position 5,731 of record NYZX01000016.1, read on the forward strand.
AGCTGATTTATTTGAACGATTGCAGAGCTTGAGTCTGTATAAAATTGCTGTAGGTAGTCCTGAACACTCTTTTCATGATGAACCAATGCCGCATCAAGACGCTCTTGATTATTGGGTTCATACTTCGTCTCTTGATAGAAATTGGACAGGGACGCGTCAAGAGATGCGAGATTCTGACAGAGTGATTCATACAAAAACGGGTAGGTCGTGTCTTCAGGTAAATCTGCCGCCTCAAAGAACGTTAGTTCTGGGTGGCCATATCCACCACAAATACGGGAATAGATATACAACTGTGCTAGGCGCTCAGCCCCGCGCTCCTCGATCCGATTTCTCAGGTCCAAAGCCTCATCTGCCGCCTGAAACAGGTACGTGGCCATCAAAGTCGCTTGTCGCATTTCACGTAAGTCTCCCAATCGTTTTTCAACCTGCTGCTGGACTGTATCTATGGAGTCAGCTTGCTCAGCCAACACAGACGATCCAAAAACCACCACAGAAAAAATCACTGCCCACTTCATAACAAACTCCAAACAGAAGCATTCACATTCCACCTCGGTTCTAGTTGGCCGACGAAAACAGCACAAGGATCCCGAAGATGCTTGAAAAAATACCCCATCGAACTAGAAAAAGATTTCCATCAAAATAGGAAACCAGCTCCCACCCCGAACAAAGGCATTGGAACTCCCCAGCTAAAGCTTCTCGATGTTTCGGGAAGCTGGCTATCATCAGGTCGAATGAACCAAGCCTCGCCCCGCAACTTCACGAAGATCGATTCCCAGTAGAAAATCTTTGTCTCAACTCCAAGAAGGTACAAACTGTAATCAACAGAACCTTCAGTTGTTGTCCCTAGACTGTCGGTCGCTTCAAAATCGCCCGTACCTATTCCGTACCCAACATACACCGATGAATGCGTTCGACCTCGCGAACTCAGTAAATATTTACCGCCGAATACAACCTCGTCCCCTTTGATCTGCAGTTCTGTGGGCTCTTCGTACTCGGGAGTCCTGAAGGCTTCCCCTACTCCGGACCGAAGGAAACCCGTGAACCCCATATAAGTGGTCGCGAATTCGATAAAACCGTCGGCTCTCAATGCAAATCCTCCATTCAACAATGGGCCCGAGACCGGGAGACCAAAATTCAACGAAACATCGAATTGAACGGAGTGATCCGAGTCTTCAGCGAACACGTTTGTCGCGAAAAACAGAATCCAAACCGAAAAAAAAGCTGACCAAAACGCCATTAACACTCACCAAAATGTAAAGCTGTCAGTCTAATCGACAAGCCAAAGAGACTCCAGAATTTACAGTATTATACTTTGCAAGCCTTCAGATCACAAAAAAAGCCCGCTGGTTTGGCGGGCTTTCTAAAAAATTCACAATATGGCGTCGTCTTACGATTCGGCTGCTGGCGAAGCTTCCTCAGCTACTTCACCGTCTTTCGGAGTGGCTGCTTGCTTCTTTTTGTAGTCTTTAATTTTTGTCGCGTCAGGAGCCATCAAAACAAATAGCTGACGACCTTCTTTTTTCGGCTCGGCTTCCACCGTGGCGATTTCAGACAGGCGCTGGCTAACGTCTTTTAGCAGCTCGTAACCAAGCTCTTGGTGAGCCATCTCACGACCAGAAAAGCGCAAATTCAACTTCACTTTGTCCCCTTCTAGTAGGAACTTACGTGCATGCTTCAACTTCACATCTAAATCGTGATCATCCGTTCGAGGTCGAATCTGGATCTCTTTGATGGTGACGATGGTTTGATTCTTACGAGATTCCTTTTCTTTCTTCTTGGCCTCGTATTTCCACTTACCATAATCCATCACTTTACAGGTTGGCGGGTTCGCATTTGGAGCAATTTCAATCAAATCAAGTCCGCGACTTTCCGCAAATCGTAAAGCCTCGTCACTGCTCATCACGCCGACCATCTGACCTTCGTCATCAATCAGTCGCACTTCGCGAGCGTTAATTCGATCGTTAATTCGGTACTTTTCTTTCTCTCGTTGTACTTTGCCCCGAAATTTACGTCCTCTAATAATTTGCCTCCTGGTTAGGTTACTGCCATGGGCTGATCAGCGCGCGATCGCGTACCTCTGACAAAAGCCCCTCGATAAATTCTTGTTTTGAAATACCATATTTCGTTTCGCCTGTGCGAAGACGNACAGACACTGACTCAGCTGTCACTTCCTTGTCACCAATGGTCAACATGTAAGGAATCTGATTTAACTGAGCTTCTCGAATTTTAAACTTCAATGATTCCGACCGCGCATCCACTTTGGCCCGAATCCCTTGTGCTTTCAGCTCTTTTAACAGCGCATGACAGTAATCCAGCTGACTATCATTCAGGTTCATGATCACGACTTGCTCCGGAGCCAACCATGTCGGAAGACGGCCCGCTGTATGCTCAAGGTACACACCAATAAACCGCTCTAACGAACCCAAAATCGCACGATGAAGCATCACAGGCTGATGGTCACTATTGTCATCACCGGTATAACGAAGCTCAAAGTTCTTCGGCATATTGAAATCCGCTTGCATCGTCCCCAACTGCCACGGACGNTTCAAAGCGTCCACAAACATAATATCNAGTTTAGGTCCGTAGAAAGCCCCATCACCTGGGTTCACTTCATATGGAATNCTCAAGGCTTTCAGTGCCTCTTCCAAAGCGGCTTCCGCCTTATCCCAGACCTCGTCNCTACCCATACGCTTTTCCGGACGAGTCGAAAGAAAGACCTTATAGTTCGGCATATTCAGCGTTTGATAGACTTCATCCAAGAAACGCATGAAGTCTTTGATCTCTTCCTGCATTTGCTCGAGCGTACAAAAAATATGNGCGTCATCCTGAGCAAAGCTTCGAACACGAGTCAAACCATGCATCGTTCCGCTACGCTCGTAGCGGTGTAGACGACCAAAATCAGCAATACGAAATGGAAGATCACGATAGGATCTTTTTTCAGAGGCGTAGACCAAGCAGTGTCCCGGGCAATTCATCGGCTTCACTGAAAAATCACGATCATCAATCTTCGAAAAGTACATATTTTCGCGATAGTTATCGTAGTGGCCCGACTTGTGGTAAAGGTCCACATCAAAAATCTGCGGAGTAATCACTTCTTCATAGCCGTAGTCGCGATACTTATCCCGGACAAAGCCCTGAAGCTGGTTGTAAATCACCGAGCCCTTCGGAGTAAAGAAAGGCCCACCAGGTGACAACTGGTTAAAGAAAAATAGCCCAAGATCTTTTCCAAGCTTTCGGTGGTCACGCTTTTTCGCTTCTTCCAGGTTATGAAGATACTGCTTCAGTTCTTTTTTATCTGAAAAGGCTGTCGCATAGACCCGCTGTAGCTGCGCCTTGGTTTCGTCACCGCGCCAATAGGCACCAGCCAGGCTTAAAACTTTCAAAGCTTTAATCTGACCTGTTTTTTGCACATGAGGACCACGGCACAGATCATACCAATCACCCTGCCAGTAAACGCCAACCTTGTCAGCGCCAAGGTCTTGGATGATTTCCTTCTTATAGGTTTCACCTTCACGTTCAAAGCGCTGCATGGCTTCGTCCGCTTCCCACTCGTCCCGAACAATTTCTAAATCGCGTTTAACGATGTCCTTCATCCGGGCTTCGATCGCTTCAAGATCTTCAGGAGTAAA